>NZ_JAATOS010000401.1:0-3564 GCF_011806505.1 Salipiger sp. HF18
AAACACCACCCTGGTGCTCGCGAACCCGGAAATCGCCACCCTGCCCTCCTGGGTGATCCGCCGCGGCGCCGCCGGTGGTATTGCCGCCGCGCATTCGACCGCAGCCGGCCTCCTGCTCGCCATCTCTTCGGCGGTGAGCCACGACCTGATGAAGGGTCAGCTGACCCCGAACATCTCGGAGAAGGGCGAACTGCTGGCAGCCCGGATCGCAATGGCCGTCTCGATCGCCGTCGCCACCTGGCTGGGTCTCAACCCCCCGGGCTTCGCGGCGCAGACCGTGGCGCTGGCTTTCGGCCTCGCGGCAGCGTCGATCTTCCCGGTCCTCATGATGGGCATCTTCACCAAGGTGAACAACAAGGGTGCCGTGGCGGGGATGCTGGCAGGCTTCATCGTGACCCTGCTCTACATCTTCCTGCACAAGGGCTGGTTCTTCATCCCCGACACCAACAGCTACACCGATGCGGATCCGCTGTTCCTCGGGATCAAGTCGACCTCGTTCGGCGCGGTGGGTGCGGTCATCAACTTCACCGTGGCCTTCGTGGTCTCGTCGATGACCAAGCCGATCCCGGCCGAAATCAGCGAGCTCGTCGAAAGCGTCCGCATTCCGCGCGGCGCCGGGGTGGCACAGGACCACTGACAGATGCGGGCATGGCCGCGGCGCGTGGCCATGCCCCCTACCCAGCGATCCCGTCCCGCGCTATGCCGGGGCGGGATTTTCATTCCGCCTCATCCGACCGGACCGGAGGAAGACCATGCCCATCGCGCCTGAAGAGCTCCTGCGTTTCCTCGGAGGCGTCCACCCCTATGACGCGCTCGACGCCGATGCGCTCGAGGGGCTGGTGCCGCAGTTCGTGCAGCGCCGCCTGCCCCCGGGAGAGACGATCTATGCGGCGGGCAACCCGCTCGAGGGGCTCTATCTCATCCATTCCGGACAGGTCGAGATCCGCGACGAGAACGAGGTCGTGGTCTCGCTGCTGGGACCCCGCAACTCCTTTGGCGAGCGCGGGCTGGCCCGCGACGGCATCGCCGCCACCTCGGCGCGCACCGTCGACGAGACGCTGCTCTTCATGCTGCCCGCCTACGCCTTCAACGAACTCATCCGCGAACACCCCGCCGCCCAACGCTTTTTTGACCGCTCACGGGCGGCGAAACCGCGCAAGTCCGACCTCGCCCACAGCCGGGTCGAGACGCTGATGGCGGCGGATCCGCTCACCATCGGACCCAATGCCACCGTGCAGGAGGCCGCGAGCCTGATGGCCGAGCGCCGCGTCTCGTCGGTCTGCATCATCGAGGGCGAGGCGCTGAAGGGCATCCTCACGATCCGCGACGTCTCGGCAAAGGTCGTGGCCCGCGGCCTCCCCTTCGACACCCCCGTCACGCACGTGATGACCGAAGCGCCTCTGACGCTGGCGCCGTCCGACATCGGCTCGGACGTGCTGCACATGATGATGGAGCGCAACATCGGCCACGTGCCGGTCACCGAGGGCGGACGGCTGGTGGGCATCGTCACCCAGACCGACCTGACCCGTTTCCAGGCGGTGAGCTCGGCCGGTCTCGTGGCCGAGATCGCCCGCGCCGCGACGCCCGCGCAGATGGCAGAGGTCACCGCGCGCATCCCGCAACTGCTGGTGCAGCTTGTCGCGGGCGGCAACCGGCACGAGATCGTCACCCGGCTGGTCACGGACATCGCCGACACCGTCACACGCCGCCTGCTCGCGCTCGCGCAGGACCGGCTCGGCGCCGCGCCCGTGCCCTTCCTCTGGCTCGCCTGCGGCAGCCAGGGACGGCAGGAACAGACCGGCGTCTCGGACCAGGACAACTGCCTCTTCATCGACGACAGCGCCACCAAGGACGATCTTTCGTATTTCCGCGAAATGGCGAAATTCGTCAGCGACGGGCTCGATCAGGCGGGGTATTTCTACTGCCCCGGCGACATGATGGCGACCAACCCGCGCTGGTGCCAGCCGGTCTCGACCTGGCGGCAGTATTTCAGCGGCTGGATCCGCAAGCCAGATCCCACCGCGCAGATGCTGGCCTCGGTGATGTTCGACCTGCGCCCGATCGGCGGCACCACCGCGCTCTATGAAGAGCTGCAGAAGGAAACGCTCGAGGCCGCGTCGCAGAACTCTATCTTCGTGGCGCACATGATCGCCAACTCGCTCAAGCACACGCCCCCGCTGGGCATGCTGCGGGGCTTCGCGACGATCCGCTCGGGCGAGCACAAGAACCGGCTCGACCTAAAGCACAACGGCGTGGTGCCGGTGGTGGACCTCGCGCGGGTCTACGCCCTGCAGGGCCGCCTGCCCGAGGTCAACACGCGGGCACGGCTCGAGGCGGCGGTGAGCGCAGGCAAGCTTTCGGGCAGCGGCGGGCAGGATCTGCTGGACGCCTACGATCTCATCGCCGAAACACGACTCGAACACCAGGCCGAGCGCGTCCGTGAGGGCGGCCGGCCCGACAACTATCTGGCTCCGGCGGATCTGTCGGATTTCGAGAGGAGCCACCTGCGCGATGCCTTCGTGGTCATCAAGTCGCTGCAATCGGCGCTTGGACATGGCCGCGGCATGCTGGGCTGACGCGCCGGGGGAACGGGAGGAAAGGGAGGAAAGATGTTCTGGGAACTGATCGCGGTCTTCGTCGCGGGCTTTGCGGGCGCCGGCGCCGTGATGCTGCTGAACCGGGTGACCGGCGGTCGCCTGCCCCGCTGGCTGATGCCGTTGGGGGCTGGCGGGGCTATGCTCGTCGCCACCATCTCGAGCGAATACGGCTGGTACGGCCGCACCGCCGACGCCCTGCCGGACGGGTTCACCGTCGCCACGGTGCACGAATCCCGCGCCGCCTACCGGCCCTGGACCTTTGCCGCGCCGATGATCGACCGCTTCATCGCGGTCGATCTCGCGAACCGGGTGGAGAACGCCCAGAGCGAGGGGCTCTACCTCGTGCGCGCCGTGGCCTACGGGCGCTGGCAGCCCGCGCGCGAGATCGAGCTGATGGTCGACTGCGCCGGTGGCCGCACCGCGATCCCCGCAGGCGACGGCGGCGAGCCGGTGTGGCGCCCGGCAGGCGCCGAGGATCCCATCCTGCGCACCGTCTGCACCGGGGCCGAGACGGGAGCGGAGGGCGACGCATGACCCGGCTCGGGTTGCGGCTGCGGATCTTCCTGCTGTTCGTGGTCATCGGCCTCGGCGGCACCGCGGCGGTGGCGGTGGCGCTCTGGCTCGGCCATGCTCGCGCGCTCGAGACCACGGTCACCAACGGCTTCGTCTTCGCCGCGATCCTGTCGGCGCTGGCGCTGCTGGCGCTGACCGTGGGGATCTGGCTTGTGTTCGACGAGAACGTCGCCAAGCCCATCGAGAAGCTCGCCGCCGAGCTCCGGATGCGCGCCCATGCCGGCGTCACCCGCGACGTCGACACCCATGGCGCGCGCTTCCTCGGCGATCTGGCGCATGCCGCGCAGGCGGTCTCGACCCGCGCCACCGACGGTGCCATGGAGACCGCGCAGATGGTCGCGCGCGAGACCGAGCGGCTGGCGACCGAGACCGCCCGCCTCACCGCGCTGCTGAC
>NZ_JAATOS010000402.1:0-3563 GCF_011806505.1 Salipiger sp. HF18
GAAGGCGCCGGTGTCGAGCGCGGCCTGGATCATGCCCTTGCCGCCCTGGTCCGAGTAGCCCAGCACCACGAGCACGTCACCGCCGGCCGAGGCCAGCGCGCCGATCTCGGCCGAGTAGTCGCCCTTGCCGTCCTCGTGGGGCGCCGAGAGGGTGATCTCGCCACCGGCTGCCTCGAAGGCCGCCGCGAAGCTGTCGGCGAAGCCCTTGCCGTAGTCGTTGTTGGTGTAGGTCACCGCGACCGAGGAAATGCCGCGCTCGCCCAGGATGTTGGCGAGCACTTCGCCCTGGCGTGCGTCGGACGGCGAGGTGCGGAAGAACAGGCCGTTGTCCTCGGCCGAGGACAGGGCCGGCGAGGTCGCGGAGGGCGAGATCATCGGCACGCCGTTCGGCACGGCGACGTTCGACAGGATCGCACCGGTCACGCCCGAGCAGTCGGCGCCCATGATCGCGACGATACCGTCGGTGGTGATCAGGCGCTCTGCGGCGGCACTTGCTGCGGCGGAGTCGACGCAGGTGCTGTCGGCGCGCAGCGGGGTCAGCGTGACACCCTCGAGGAACGCGCCGCTGTCATTGACCTCCTTCAGCGCGAGCTCGGCGCTGGCCCCCATCGACGGGGTGAGCGATTCAATCGGGCCGGTGAAGCCGAGGATGACGCCGATCTTGGCGTCCTCGGCGTGCACGGCGCCAGCAGCAAGCAGCGTGGTGGCAGCAGAAGCCAGAAGCCACTTTTTCATTGTCATGTTCTCCCATCTTGGAACGCTTTGTCCGGAGGAAAGCCTAAGCGCGCCTTTGCTGAAATGGAAGGGGCGACAAACCGCCTGCCGCTGCGGAATACGGGTTGCTCCCCGGTGGTCCGGCCCCATATCGGCCAAAGGAGGTGCCGCAATGAAAAAACTCGTCTTTTCCGGGATCCTCGCGCTTTGCCCGCTGAGCCTGGCCGCTGCCGAGGACATCTCCTCGGAGATCGGCACGCTGTCGGTGACGCCTGTGGTGCAGGGGCTCGACAGCCCGTGGGCGTTCGGTTTCCTGCCCGACGGCACCATCCTCGTGACCGAGCGCGACGGCCGCCTGGTCGCGGTCAGGGACGGGGCCGCGAAGCGCGTCGGCGGGGTGCCCGAGGTCTATGACGGCGGGCAGGGCGGCCTGCTCGACATCCTCGTCCCACGCGATTTCGCCAGTAGCCGCGAGCTCTTCTTCAGCTACGCCAAGCCGATGCGCGGCGGCGCCGGCACCGCGGTCCTGCGCGCCAGGCTGTCCGAGGACGGCAGCCGGCTCGAGGCGGCGGAGACCATTTTCGAGATGAGCCGGGGCTCGGGCGGCGGGCGGCACTTCGGCTCGCGCCTCGTCGAGGCTCCGGACGGCACGCTCTTCGTCACCATCGGCGAGCGAGGCGATGCGGACGCGGCGCAGGACCTTGCGCGGCACAACGGCACCGTGGTGCGCATCACCCGCACGGGGAAGGTGCCCGGCGACAACCCCTTCGTCGGCACCTCCGGTGCGCGGCGCGAGATCTGGTCCTATGGCCACCGAAACGCGCAGGGCGCGGCGCTCGACCGGCGCGGGCGGCTCTGGGTGGCCGAGCACGGCGCGAAGGGCGGCGACGAGGTGAACCGGATCGAGAAGGGCGCCAACTACGGCTGGCCGGTGATCTCCTACGGTCGCCACTACTCGGGCGCGAAGATCGGCGAGGGCACGTCGAAGCCCGGGATGGAGCAGCCGGTGTTCTACTGGGATCCCTCGATCGCGCCCTCGGGCATGACCTTCCTGTCGGGCGGTCGCTGGGATGGAGATGCCCTCGTGGGATCGTTGAAATTCGATTATATCTCAAGGCTTTCCGGCGATCCCCTCAGGGAGGCCGAGAAGCTCTCGTCAGACGCCACCCAGCGGGTCCGCGACGTGGCGCAGGGGCCGGACGGCGCGATCTGGTTTCTCTCCGAGACCCGGGGAACGCTTTTCCGCGCGAGCCCGCCGCGCTGAGCCGCGGCTGACCCGCCGTTGACCCGAAGCGCGCTCAGGCGCCCTTTTCGCCCTGCGATCCGCGTTCGCGGTAGGGCGTGGTCTGGTAATGCGCCCGATAGCATTTGGAGAAGTGCGAGGGGCTGGTGAAGCCGCAGGCCAGCGCCACGTTGATCACGCTCATGTCGGTCTGCATCAGCAGGTTGCGCGCCTTCTGCAGCCGCAGCTCCATGTAGTAGCGCTTGGGGCTGCGGTTGAGATAGCGCCGGAACAGCCGCTCGAGCTGGCGCGTCGACATGCCGACGTCCCGGGCCAGCAGCGCGGGCGAGATCGGCTCCTCGATGCTGGTCTCCATCTTCTTGATGACCTGCGACAGCTTCGGGTGGCGCACGCCGATGCGGGTGGGCGTGGACAGCCGCTGTGTGTCCTGATCGGTGCGGATCGAGGAATAGACCAGCTGGTCGGCCACCGCGTTGGCAAGCTCCTCGCCGTGGTGGTCGGCGATCAGCTTCAGCATCAGGTCGATGGAGGCGGTGCCGCCCGCGGTCGAGAGCCGGTTACCGTCGAGCACGAAGACCGACTTCGTCAGCTGGACCTCGGGGAATTCCTCTTCGAAGCTGTCCTGGTTCTCCCAATGAATGGTGGCGCGGCGCCCGTCGAGCAGTCCGGCCTCGGCCAGCGCCCAGCTCGCGGTGCAGAGCCCGCCCATGGTGAGCCCGCGCCGCGCCTCGCGCCGCAACCAGTTCAGAAGCTTGCGGGTGGTGGCCCCGGCCACGTCGAGCCCGCCGCAGACCAGCACCACGTCATCGCGCGCCAGATCCGGCAGGTCGCAGTCGAGCGCAAAGGCCGGCCCCGCCGAGCATTGCACCGTGCCGCCGCCCTCGCCGGTGATCACCCAGTCATAGAGCCTGCGCCCCGCCATACGGTTGGCGATGCGCAGCGCCTCGATGGCCGCCGAAAAGCTCAGCAGGGTGAACTCGGGCAGCAGCACAAAGACGAAGCGGCGGGGTCTGGCGGGCGGCTCCCCATCAACGACATTGCGCGGCACCGGCATCCGACCTCGTCCCGATTGATGTTTCCTGAACCATTCCAAAGGCTTTGGGGGCTTCGCCCTTAAGGTGCCTGCAGGATGATCCTTCCAAATGGTCAGAACTGCAGGGAAGGGTCAAGCCGGGAAGCCAATTTGCTATGGCCTTGGACGGGCTCGTTCGTTATACGCGCAGGACGTTTTCGCTAACGGAGACTTCTGGGAGAAAGCCTATGAGCGAGTGGACCAAATCGAGCTGGAGAAACAAGCCCCGGATCCAGATGCCCGATTATCAGGATCAGGCAGAGCTGGAGGCCGTGGAGGCACAGCTTTCGAAGTTTCCCCCGCTGGTTTTTGCAGGTGAGGCGCGCCGGCTGCGGACCGAGCTCGGCAAAGCTTCGCGCGGCGAAGCATTCCTCCTGCAGGGCGGCGACTGCGCCGAGGCGTTCGACCAGTTCTCGGCCAACGCCATCCGGGACACCTTCAAGGTGATGCTGCAGATGGCCATGGTGCTGACCTACGGCGCCAAGGTGCCTGTGGTGAAGGTCGGCCGCATGGCAGGCCAGTTCGCCAAGCCGC
>NZ_JAATOS010000403.1:0-3559 GCF_011806505.1 Salipiger sp. HF18
CGGGCGGCGATCTGGCGTGGATGCGCGAGCAGTTCGGCATGGACGCGGAGACCCGCAAGCGCGAGTCGCGGCGCATCGCCGGCGCGATGGGCGCGCTGGCCGCGTTGCCGCAGCCGCTGATCGGGCGGATCCACGGCAATGCTTTCGGCGGCGGTGTCGGGCTCGCGGCGGTCTGTGACGTCTCGATCGGCACGAGCGGCATCCGCATGGGCTTTACCGAGGTGCGGCTGGGGCTGATTCCCGCCAACATCGGGCCCTTCGTCATCGCGCGGATGGGTGCGGTGCGGGCCCGTGAGGTCTTCATGAACGCGCGGGTTTTCGACGCCGACGAGGCGATGCGGCTCGACCTGCTGAACCGGGTCGTGGCGCCTGAGGATCTGGACGCGGCGGTCGAGGCCGAGGTTGCGCCCTATCTTAGCTGCGCGCCCTTCGCCGTGCGCGAGGCCAAGGCGCTGCTGAACGAGCTTGCCGGGCGCGTGACGCCGGAGCAGGTCGACCACGCCATCGAGGCGCTGGCGATCCGCTGGCAGAGCGACGAGGCGCAAGAGGGCATCTCGGCCTTCTTCGAGAAGCGAAAGGCGCCCTGGGCCGGGTGACCGCCCGCCGGGGGCGTCCGGGATAACCGTCCGGGGGAGGCGTGACACCGGGTCACGCTTTACCCGCGCGCCGATCATTGCCAGCCTGCGCGGGCGCGGTGCCGCCCCCGGTGCCGCGACGCAAGCGGGCAGGAGGAGGCGGGGTGACGGTCCAGATCGCGCATCTTCACGCAACGCTCTGTCTCGCGCTGGCGATTCTCCACATTGCACTGGCCTTCGGAGCGCCCTGGTCCTCGTGGGGGCCGGGGCTAGATGTCACGCAGACCGCTCAGGGTGACGCGTGGGCCGGGCCGGGCCGTCCGCTGTCGCCGGCCGGCAGGCTTGCCGCGGCGCTTACGGTGCCGGTGCTGCTTTATCTGGCACTCGCGATCGTCGCGGCCGCGGGCTTCCCGGGACTCGGCTGGCCGCGCTGGACCGGCTGGCTCGCGGTGGCGGTACAGGGGGCGCTCGCGGCGCTGAGTCTCGCGGCGCGGCGCCCGGTCGAGCGCAGGTTCTGGGGACCGTGCCACGCGGTGCTGACGGCGATGGCGCTCGCGGTGATGACGGCATGAGCAGGGGCGGGAGGGCCGATGTATGCAAATGTAGACGATAAAAATGTCGCTTTGTCAGGCAGTCACCGGGATTTTCCGTCTATCCCGTTAGAAAATCAGCGATTTAACCCTTCCTGAATATTTGGCGTGCTTGTTGACCCTGTCTTGCACCGGCGATAAGTCACGAATAGCAAGGCAACACCGCCATGGTTTCCGCGCCAACCTTCCGGCGCGCCTCGCAAAGGAGCCAGCAAGTGGAAGAGATGCTGCGGGAATATCTCCCGATCCTCGTTTTCCTAGCCGTCGCAATCGCCCTCGGTGCGATCCTCATCCTCGCCGCCGTCGTGCTGGCCGTGCGCCATCCTGACCCCGAGAAGGTCTCGGCGTACGAATGCGGGTTCAACGCCTTCGACGATGCGCGGATGAAGTTCGACGTGCGGTTCTACCTCGTGTCGATCCTGTTCATCATCTTCGACCTCGAGATCGCTTTCCTGTTCCCCTGGGCCACCGCCTTCAAGGACGTGAGCATGGTCGGCTTCTGGTCGATGATGGTGTTCCTTGCGGTGCTGACCGCGGGCTTCGCCTACGAATGGAAGAAAGGGGCGCTTGAATGGGAGTGATGACCGGACCGACCACCGCCGGACCCGACCGCGAGGTGGCGACTCAGGCGCTGAACCGCGAGCTTCAGGACAAGGGCTTCCTGCTGACCTCGGTCGACGACGTGATCAACTGGGCGCGCACCGGCTCGCTGCACTGGATGACCTTCGGTCTCGCCTGCTGCGCCATCGAGATGATGCAGACTTCGATGCCACGCTACGACCTTGAACGCTTTGGCACCGCGCCGCGCGCCAGCCCGCGCCAGTCGGACCTGATGATCGTCGCAGGCACGCTCACCAACAAGATGGCGCCGGCGCTCCGCAAGGTCTACGACCAGATGCCCGAGCCGCGCTACGTGATCTCGATGGGCTCCTGCGCCAACGGCGGCGGGTACTATCACTACAGTTATTCCGTGGTGCGCGGCTGCGACCGCATCGTGCCGGTGGACGTCTACGTTCCCGGCTGCCCGCCCACGGCCGAGGCGCTGCTCTACGGCATCATGGCGCTGCAGAAGAAGATCCGCCGCACCGGAACCATCGTGCGCTGAGGGGAGGCGAGCAATGACGCAGGCAATGAGCGAACTCGGCGGGCATCTCGAGCTCAAGCGCCCGGATTGCGTGCTGGGCTGGAACGTGGCGTTAGGCGAGCTGAACGTCGACGTGGCCTCGTCCAACATCGCGGGATTCGTCGAGTTTCTGAAGACCGACCCGTCCTGCCGCTTTTCGACGCTGGTCGACATCACGGCGGTGGACTACCCCGAGCGGGCCAAGCGCTTCGACGTGGTCTACCACTTCCTGTCGATGTACCAGAACCACCGCATCCGCGTCCGCGTCGCCGTACGCGAGGACGAGGTGGTGCCCTCGATCACGGGCGTGCACGTCAGTGCCAACTGGTTCGAGCGCGAGGTCTTCGACATGTTCGGGATCATCTTCTCGGGCCACCCGGACCTGCGCCGCCTCCTCACCGACTACGGCTTCCGCGGCCACCCGCTGCGCAAGGACTTCCCGACCACGGGCTATGTCGAGGTGCGCTACGATGAAGAACTCAAGCGTGTCGTCTACGAGCCGGTGAGCCTCGTGCAGGAATACCGGCAGTTTGACTTCATGTCGCCTTGGGAGGGTGCCCAGTACGTGCTGCCCGGCGATGAAAAGGCGGAGGCATCGAAATGATGGACGGCTCGAAATTCGACGACGGCAGCACCGACGCGCTGTCCGGCGAGCAGAAGATCCGCAACTTCAACATCAACTTCGGCCCGCAGCACCCCGCGGCCCACGGCGTGCTGCGTCTCGTGCTCGAGCTCGACGGCGAGATCGTCGAGCGCTGCGATCCTCACATCGGCCTGCTGCACCGCGGCACCGAGAAGCTGATGGAAAGCCGCACCTACCTGCAGAACCTGCCGTACTTCGACCGTCTCGACTACGTCGGCACGATGAACCAGGAACACGCCTGGTGCATCGCGATCGAACGTCTGACCGGGGTCGAGGTGCCGCGCCGGGCGCAGCTGATCCGCGTGCTCTACTGCGAGATCGGGCGCATCCTGAATCACCTGCTGAACGTGACCACGCAGGCCATGGACGTGGGCGCTCTGACGCCGCCGCTCTGGGGCTTCGAGGAACGCGAGAAGCTCATGGTCTTCTACGAGCGGGCCTGCGGCGCGCGCCTGCACGCGGCCTATTTCCGGCCCGGCGGCGTGCATCAGGACCTGCCGCCCAAGCTGATCGACGACATCGACGCGTGGTGCGACCAGTTCCCGGCCCGCCTGCAGGACATCGACGACCTGCTGACCGAGAACCGCATCTTCAAGCAGCGCAACGCCGACATCGGCGTGATCACCGA
>NZ_JAATOS010000404.1:0-3550 GCF_011806505.1 Salipiger sp. HF18
TCGACCGCGGCTACGAGCAGGTGGTGCGCAAGCTGCAGGGCGTGGGAGCCCGCATCGAACGGGTGAGGGGCGAATGACCGACGCGAAATTCGAAGACGCCGGCGGCGGGCCGCTGAACCTTGGCGCGATGGACCCCGACGACCTGCAGGTGCTTTCGGCGCTGCTGCAGGACGCGGTGCTGACTGTCTCCGACATCGCCTTCCAGAAACGGCACCGCCGTCTTGGCCTGCTGGTCAACCGGGTGCGGCGCGAGGACGGCGTGCATGTCTCGCCACCAGAGCGGGTGCGGACGCTGGTCACGGTCGAGAACGTACTCGGCGTCTCGAGCCAGGGCGTCGCGCGCGACACGCCGGACATGGGGCTCTCGGTGCTCTCGGTCGGTTTCGAGCCGGGCGAGGACGGCGCCGGCCACGTGGTCTTCACGCTGGCGGGCGACGGCGCGCTGCGGGCCGAGGTCGAGGCGCTGGAACTGGGGCTGCGCGACGTGACCCGTCCCTACGCCGCGGTCTCGGGCAAGCTGCCGGACCACGGCGCCTGAGGGCGCGTCCCGCGGCGGGGCCCCTCGTGGGTGCCGCCGCTGGCGCATGCCGGCCAATGGCGAAAGGGCCGGGCGGGCTTGAGGTGACCGGCCCGGCGCTCTAAAGCGGATCGGAAACCGTCCGCATCCGGCCCAAGGGAGAGGCCGCGGCCCGGCGCTGCCGCGCGGGTCGTCTTGGAAAGGAACCGCAATGCCCGTCTTTCTCGACACGACCGAGCCGGATTTCGAAATCGAGTTCGCACGGCTCCTCGGCGCCAAGCGCGAGGACAGCCCCGATGTCGACGACACCGTCGCCGGGATCATCGCCGATGTCCGGGCGCGCGGCGATGCGGCGCTTCTGGACCTCACCGCGCGCTTCGACCGTCTGGAACTGACCGCCGACCGGCTGGCCTTCACCCCCGAGGAGATCGCGGCCGAATGCGCCCGCGTCCCCGAGGCCGAACGGCTGGCGCTCGAGACCGCGGCCGAGCGCATCCGTGCCTACCATGTGCGGCAGATGCCCGAGAACGCGCTCTGGACCGACCCCGATGGCGCAACGCTGGGCTGGCGCTGGACGCCGGTGGCAGCGGCGGGGCTCTACGTTCCTGGCGGGCTTGCCAGCTATCCGTCCTCGGTCCTGATGAACGCGATCCCTGCCAAGGTGGCCGGGGTCGAGCGGCTCTGTATCACCGTGCCCACGCCGGACGGGGTCGTGAACCCGCTGGTCCTGCTTGCGGCGCGCATCGCGGGCGTGGACGAGATCTACCGGCTCGGCGGCGCGCAGGCCATCGCCGCGCTTGCCTACGGCACCGAGACCGTGCCGCCGGTCGACAAGATCACCGGCCCGGGCAACGCCTTCGTCGCCGCGGCGAAGCGGCGGGTGTTCGGCAAGGTGGGCATCGACATGATTGCCGGCCCCTCCGAGATTCTCGTCATCGCCGATGGCAACAACGATCCCGAGTTCGTGGCGCTGGACCTGCTGAGCCAGGCCGAGCACGACGAGAGCGCGCAGTCGATCCTCGTGACCACCGACGCGGCGTTCGGGCGCGTCGTCGCCGCCGAGATCGAACGTCAGCTCGAAGTGCTCGAGCGCTCCGCCATCGCGGGCGCCAGCTGGCGCGACTTCGGCGCGGTGATCGTGGCGCGGGATCTCGACGAGGCGGCGGCGCTGTCGGACCGGGTGGCACCCGAGCACCTCGAGCTCTGCGTCGACGACCCGATGGCGCTGTCGGAGAAGATCCACCACGCCGGCGCGATCTTCCTCGGCCAGTGGACCCCTGAGGCCATCGGCGATTACGTCGGCGGGCCCAACCACGTGCTGCCCACGGCGCGCTCGGCGCGGTTCTCGTCGGGGCTCTCGGTGCTCGACTTCCTCAAGCGCACCACGCTGGCGCAGATGTCGCCACAGGCGTTGAACGCCATCGGCCCGGCCGCCGAGGTTCTGGCGACCTCGGAGAGCCTGCAGGCCCACGGACTTTCGGTCACCGCCCGGCTGCGCAAGCTGAACGGCTGAGGCCGGGCCCGCTCAGGCGGGCCGGCCCTTCGGCGCGGGAGGCGCTGCGGACACCGCCGCCTGCGCAGCGCGGCGGGGCAGGGTGCTTTCCGGTGCCACCAGCATCAGCAGCGCCGCCTCGCATCGGTAATAGGCCTCGTGGACCCGCACGATCTCGAACGGGTGTGTGCCCCTGGGCAGCCGCGGCCGCACCGCGTCGGGGAACTTCGGAGGGTGGCGCCTGCCGGGCTCCGACGCGTCGTCGAAGCACCGCGGCACCGGCACCTGCGAGCCCATCATGTCCCATGGCAGCACCACGTCGATCCAGCCCTGCACCGGCGGGGCGGCGGTGTAGAACGTGGCGATCCTGACCTCGACCATCGGCTCCTGCTGCACCAAGAGCCCCAGCGCCGAGCCCCATGTGAAGAGCACCGTGTGCGCCAGCACATCCCCGCTCTCGGAGAGCGCATCGGCGGCGATGGCGCCGCCCAGCGAATGGCCCACCACGTAGATCTCGTCATATCTGTCTGGGCCGGTGATCCCCGCCGCCCGGTCGAGCACCTCCAGCACCCGCCGCTTGGCCTTGGCCCGGAGCCCCACGTCGTCGTCGCCGAAGACCTCGTCGCGGAGATAGGCCTTGGTGTAGGCCGAGATATTGGCGAAGCGCTCGAGCCAGCCGAGGCTCCAGACCCAGAGCAGCAGCGCCACGAAGACCGAGCCGAGGACCGTGCCGGTCCAGCCAGTGAGCGTCGTCCACGCGGTCTGCACCCACGCGATGCTCGCCAGCGTCTCGGGGATGGCGATGACGCCGCTCTCGATGGCCCGCAGCACGAAGATGCCCACCACGATCCACCACAGCGCCAGCACCACCGCCGCCAGCAGCATCGCCCAGGCGGTGTTGGGCGGCGCCTCGCGGCGCGAGATCCAGCCGCCCACGCCGCCGGTCAGCCAGTAGCGGATCAGCATGTAACCACGCTTGAACCGGGCCCAGGGGGATTCGTTGCTCCAGTCCGGCAGCAGGTCGCCCCAATAGGCCTCGTAGACGTCGATCTCCTGCGTGGCGCCGCCGCAGCGGCAGGTGGCATGCAGCCCGGTGGCGCCGTTGCCCGGGCCCGCGCCGTCGTCGGTCTGCTCGACCCGCCAGCCGGTGGTGTAGTTCTGCAGGGCCCGCACCAGCCGGTCGCGCGCCTGGTTGTGCTCCTTGTGCCCGAAACCGGGAACGAGGATGATTGCCCGCCGCGCCATCGCAATGCTCCTGAGAAAATCATCCTGGAAATGACCAACCGTAGCATGAATCCCTCTATGCGCGAAACATCCGGCCCCGGCGCAGGCTCCGCATTGCAGTGCCCGATCCCCCGCGTTAAGCCTTTCGGGCCCGGTGTAGGACCTTGCTCATGAGCCATATCTCCCAGATCGTCCTGAACGACGCCAACCTGCCGCCGCCGACCCCCGAGATCGAGCAGGAGCGGCGGGTCGCGGTGTTCGACCTTTTGGGAGAGAACAGCTTCACCCTGCCGCCGCGGGGTGAGCGCCCGGGGCCC
>NZ_JAATOS010000405.1:0-3544 GCF_011806505.1 Salipiger sp. HF18
CGCATTCGCATATATGTTTTCTCCTGTCTAAGGGAGGAGACATCAGATGATCAGGAGACACGCGCTTGCCGCCATGCTGGCGGTTGCGCCGCTAATGGCCATGGCAGACGGCAAGACCCATCACGTGGCGATCCACGTCGACCAGAACGACCCGCACACGCTCAACATGGCGCTGAACAACGCCCAAAACCTGGCCTCCTACTACGAGGAACAGGGCGACGAGGTGGTGATCGAGATGGTGGCCTATGGCCCCGGTCTGCACATGCTGGTCGATGGCAAGAGCCCGGTGAAGGACCGGATCGAGACCATGTCGCTCGAGCTGCCGATCACCTTCTCGGCCTGCGCCAACACCATCGCGGGGATGGAGAAGAGGACCGGCGAGACGGTGACGCTGCTGGACGAGGCCGAGGTGGTGCCCTCGGGCGTCGTGCGCCTGATCGAGCTGCAGGAAGAGGGCTACGCCTACATCCGGCCCTGAGGCGCGCCCGCCGCGGCCCGCCATCCTGACGCCGGACCGGCCGTAGTGTTCCGCGGCCAATGCGCCAAACGCCGCACCGGCTGCAGTGTCCCGCGGCGAACGACCCAAGTGCCGAACCGACCACGGACTTCGCTGGCCCATGGTCCGGATGCAAAGCCGGTCGCGACCCCACGCGACCCGCCATCCAACGGTCGCAACCGGCTGCGGTGTCCCGCGGCCATGGACACGAACTCACCGGCTATGGTCCTCGCTGGCCCAACGCCCAAATAAAAATCGGCCGCGGTGTCCCGCGGCCGGTGTCGTCTCTGCCCTGCCCGGCTCAGCGGGTCAGGTCGTAGCTGTAGTCGGTCTCGCCCGGGATGATGGTATCGTCGTCGAGCTTCTCGAACACCGTGTCCAGAAGCTTCACCAGCACGTTCAGCGCGCCGTGGTAGCCCATGGTCGGGAAACGGTGGTGGTGGTGGTGGCGGTCGAAGATCGGGAACATCAGACGGATCAGCGGCGTGCCGGTGTCACGCTCGAGATACTTGCCGTAGCTGTTGCCGATCAGCATGTCGCAGGGCTGGGTGTTGAGCAGGACCGCATGTGCCACAGGTCCTTGCCGGCCCAGACCTGGCCGCGGCTGCCGAAAGGCGACGAGGCCATGGCTTCGGCCAGTTCCAGTTCCTTGTCGGTCTGGCGCTCGTTGCAGATCAGACCGCCAAGGCGCACACCGCCGGAGTTGGCGTATTTCAGGATGCCCATGGCGATGTTGTTGGCGGCATAGAGCGCCATCATCTCTCCGGACATGACGATGTAGATTTCCTGCGCCTTGTTCTCACGGATCGGCATTGCGAAGCCGCCGCAGACCACGTCGCCGAGAACGTCGAAGGAGACGTAGTCGACGTTCTCATAGGCGCCGTTCTCCTCGAGGAAGTTGATGGCGATGATCACACCGCGGCCTGCGCAGCCGCCCCCCGGCTCGGGGCCACCGAATTCGACGCACTTGATGTCCTGGTAGCCGACCTTCAGCATGTCCTCGAGTTCGAGATCCTCGACCGAACCCATCTCGGCGGCCATGTGGAGGACGGTGTCCTGGGCCTTGGAGTTCAGGATCAGACGGGTGGAGTCGGCCTTGGGGTCGCAGCCGACGATCAGGATCTTCTGGCCAAGCTCGACGAGAGCGGCGAGCGTGTTCTGCGAGGTGGTCGACTTGCCGATCCCCCCTTGCCGTAAAAGGCGATCTGACGAAGTTCGCTCATAGCGTGTTCCTTTGGTCTGTTGGGTCGTTTCAATCACACGAGGGTGAGACGGCTCATGACCGCGCTCAGGAACACCTGAGCAGGAAGCGTGCCAAGCTTTTGAAACCCGTGAAATCACACATTTTTCAATGTGTTGACGGCATCTTTCGGATTGGCGCAAAGGCGACAATACGCGACAATCACCATTGCGCACTGTCCGACAGTCGAACTCGAGCCCTGCCCGGCCCTGTCGCACGCGCGCTCCTCGGGCCATCGCATTCAAGGGGGTATATAATTTGAATTGCAAATCAAATTATATACCCCTATCTCGCGACCATGACCCAGGACACCCGCCCTCCCCGATTCCGTTTCGGACTGCGCTTCGCGATGCTCGCCCGTGCCTTGAGAAGGAAGATCGACGCGCATCTCGCGCAGGCTGGCCTCACCGACGCCACATGGGTGCCGCTGGTGCACCTGTCGATCTCGGGCGACGGCATCTCGCAGAAGACGCTGGCGCATCTCGTCGGCGTCGACGGATCAAGTCTCGTCCGGGTCATCGACATTCTCAGCCGCGAGGGGCTCGTCGAACGCCGCCCCGACGCAAACGACGGCCGCGCGCGGCTCATCCACCTCACAGCGCAGGGCAAGCGCCGCGTCGCCAAGATCCAGGCAGAGCTCGAGACCGCCGAGGCCGAGATGCTGTGCGACATCGGAGACGACGAGATCGAGACGATGCTCGACGGGCTAGAGCGCATCGAGGCACGGGTGAAGCGCATACAGGCCGGCACCGAACAGGAGACCCACGCATGAGCGCGCAACCGCCTTCCTTCACCCCCCGCAGGCTCGACGCCGCCCGGCACCTGCTCTCGCCCGACCACCTGCTGGGGAGCTTCGCGCTGGGACGTCAGCCGCATCTGCGCAACTCTCTCCTCGCCGGGCTGCAGGCCGGGCTCACGGTGGTGATCGCGCTGCCGCTCTTCTACCTCTCGCCCTACGCGCATCTGGTGGGCTTTGCCGCGCTGGGCGCGCTGGTGGCGCTCTTCGGCCGCTTCGAGCCGCGCGCCGGACGTAGCCGCAAGGTCCTGCTGGCGGCGCTCTGCCAGATCGCGGCCGTCCTCTTCATGTCCGCGGTAAGCTGGTTCGGCGCCGGGGTCATGCTGCAGCTCTTGCTGCTCGCGCTGGCCTGCGGGGTGTTCTTCTTCATCACCGTGACCGGGAGCTTCGGCCCTCCGGGCGCCCTGATCTTCGTCTTCGCCGCGGGCGCCGCGCAGCATCCGGTGACCGGCGGCATCGAGGTGTTCGAGCGTTCGGCCGCGACGGCCGTCGTGGCGCTGTTGGCCTGGACGATCTGCCTCGCGACCGAGAAGCTCCGTCACCTGCCGACGCCCGAGCGCCCGATGCCCGCCGAGCCGCCCCGCCCGCTCGGCCACCGGCTCATCGCCTCGGCCCGCATCGTGGTGGGCGCGGGCATCGCGCTTTTCGCCAGCCACTCCTTCGGCGCCGACCACCCGATCTGGGCCGCCATGGGCGCGCTCGCCGTGCTGCAGGGGCCGCAGCTTCACATCAACATGCACCGCGCCCTGCAACGGATGGCGGGCGCGGTACTGGGTGCGATGCTGGCCTGGCTGATCCTCGTGCAGGACCCGTCGGTCTGGGCGATCATCGCTGCCATCTTCCTGCTGCAGCTGCTGACCGAGCTGGTGATCGGCGCGAACTACGGGCTGGGCCAGATCTTCGTGACGCCTATGGCGCTGCTGATGAGCCACCTTGCCGCGCCCGGATCCGCCGGAGCCGAGATGGCGCCCGAGCGCGTGCTCGACACGCTTCTGGGCGCCAGCGTGGGGAT
>NZ_JAATOS010000406.1:0-3542 GCF_011806505.1 Salipiger sp. HF18
CACCCGCCCCGCCGCGCGCTGCGCGTCGCCCGGCCGCGCCCCGGGCTCCATCAGCCCGTGGAACAGCCCCTTGCGGGTCCGCCATAGCCCCCAGACCCCGATCCCCTGCCCCGCGAGCTGCGCATCCGCCCCCCGCAGGTAGGTCTGGAACGAAGTCGAGGCGGCGCGATGGGCGCCCAGGTGCAGGATGATGTCCACGGCCGGATTTCCTTGTGCATGCGATCCCCGGCATCATGCGCCCTCCCCGGTGTGAAACCGGTTAAGGTTGGAAAAAATCCCGATAGTCTCTTGGGAACATTGTGCGGTGCGGCACCCCGTGCCTATATCTTGGGGTATGATGCGCTGGATAAAACCCGTCCTCATCGGACTGTTCACCCTGACGGCGGGCCTTGGCGCGGCGCAGGGTGCCGAAACGCCCGCGGCCGAGGCCATCCGACCGGCGGGCGACGCGACGCTCGAAGACTTCCGCTGGACCAGCCGGCCGCTGGTGGTCTTCGCCGACAATCCGGCCGACCCGCGCTTCTTGCAGCAGATGGAGCTGATCAACGCCCGGCTCGGGGCGCTCGAGGACCGCGACGTGGTGGTGATCACCGACACCGACCCCTCTGCACGTTCGCCGATCCGGCAGGAGCTGCGGCCGCGCGGCTTCATGTTCACGCTGATCTCGAAGGACGGCACGATCCTGCTGCGCAAGCCCGCGCCGTGGGACGTGCGCGAGATCTCGCGGTCCATCGACAAGCTTCCCCTCCGCAAGCAGGAGGTCCGTGACCGGCACTCCGCCGTGCGCCCCCCGATCGACGCCCCCGCCGAGTGACCCGCGCTCAGTCGTAGGAGCGCAGCACCCAGACGCGCTTCTGCTCCCACTCGATCAGCGACAGCACCCGCGCCTGCGGGTCGTAGACCGTGACCACCTCGGGGTTCAGCATCGCCTCGTAGAGCGGCACCTCGAGCCGTTCCTCGAGACAGCCCGTCGCCCCCGAGACGCCGGCGTTGACGATCCCCAGCCCGCTGCGCTGCTCGCGCCCGATCACCTCGCGCGAGATGTCGTCGGGGCTGAGCCCCACGTTGAAGGCTACCGCCCTGCCCCGCTCCATCAGGAACAGCGCCGCGGTCAGGTCGCTCACCGGGATCACCCCCGGCTTCGGATAGCGGGAATAGAGCGAGTAGAGCGCCGCCGTGCAGCCGAGCCGGTCGCGGAAGTAGAGCGGCTCGCGCAGGTAGAGCGTTTCGGAGAGCTGCGCCCTGAGGCTCTGCTCGGTCTCGAAGAAACACCCCGAAAGCGCCATGGACAGGGCCAGCGACATCGCCAGCCCCATGGCCCGGGCGCAGCGCCCGGACCGCCAGGTCCCCGTCATGACACCCACCTCCGCGGCGATGCCCCCACAGGGACAGCGTCGCCGCCAGAGGTTGCCGCAACCTTCGCAGACTGCGGCAACGCCGTGACGTCTCCGACCAATCGAAGACATCTCCCCCGGATCCGGGGGACGCCGTCACGCGGGCGATTGCCTGCGGGGCCGGTATGTCACGGCGAAGGGTCATGGCGCGGGTTACTCGAACTCCATGATCACGTCGTCCACCGCGAGGCTGTCGCCCGGCCCCGCGTTGATCTTCGCGACCACGCCCCGGCGCTCGGCGCGCAGGATGTTTTCCATCTTCATCGCCTCGACGGTGCAGAGCGCCTGGCCCTCCTGCACCTCGTCGCCCTCGGCCACGTTCATCGACACGATGAGACCCGGCATCGGGCAGAGCAGCATCTTCGAGGTGTCCGGCGGCAGCTTCTCGGGCATCAGCCGGGCAAGCTCGGCCTGGCGCGGGGTGCGCACGTGCACCTTGAGATCCGCCCCGCGCGAGCGGATGCGGAACCCGCCCGAGATCTTGCCGACCTTCAGCACCAGCGGCTTGCCGTCCACGGTCATGTGGGCGAGCGTCTGCCCCGGGGTCCAGTCTCCCTCGACCCGCAGGGATGCGCCGTCGGAGAAGGTCACCGTGGCGCCCTGCCGGTCGGCGGCCAGCGTCATGTCGTAGCTCGCACCCTGCAGCGTCACGGTCCACTCGGTGCCGACCTTGCGCTCGTGGTTGTCGAGCGTGCCCGAGATGCGGGCGCGGCGGATCTCGGCGACACGGTTCATCGCGGCACTTGCGGCGGCGATGTCGCGGAGCTTGTCGTCCGACAGCGTCACGCCCTGGAAGCCGTCGGGATATTCCTCGGCGATGAAGGCGGTGGTGATGTTGCCGGTGATGAAGCGCTCGTGGTCCATCACGGCCGCGACGAAGGGCAGGTTGTGGCCGATGCCCTCGACCTCGAAGCTGTCGAGCGCGTTGCGCATCACCTCGATCGCCGCCTCGCGGGTCGGCGCCCACGTGCAGAGCTTGGCGATCATCGGGTCGTAGTACATCGAGATCTCGCCGCCCTCGAAGACGCCGGTGTCGTTGCGCACGATGCCCTCGCCCAGAGCGCCCTCGGCGGGCGGACGGTAGCGGGTCAGGCGGCCGATGGAGGGCAGGAAGCCGCGGTACGGGTCCTCGGCGTAGAGCCGGTTCTCGATGGCCCAGCCGGTGATGCCAACGTCATCCTGAGTGATGCTCAGCGGCTCGCCGTTGGCGACGAGGATCATCTGCTCGACAAGGTCGATGCCGGTGATCAGCTCGGTGACCGGGTGCTCCACCTGCAGGCGGGTGTTCATCTCGAGGAAGTAGAAGTTCTTCTCGCCGTCGACGATGAATTCGACGGTGCCGGCCGAAGTATAGCCCACGGCCTTGGCCAGCGCCACGGCCTGCTCGCCCATCGCCTTGCGGGTCTCGGGGTCGAGGAACGGGCTCGGCGCCTCTTCCACCACCTTCTGGTTCCGGCGCTGGATCGAGCACTCGCGCTCGTTCAGCCAGAGGCCGTTGCCATGCGCGTCACAGAGCACCTGGATCTCGATGTGGCGCGGCTGGGTGACGAATTTCTCGATGAAGATCCGGTCGTCGCCGAAGCTCGAGGCGGCCTCGTTCTTGGAGGACTGGAAGCCCTCGCGCGCCTCCTGGTCGTTCCACGCGATGCGCATGCCCTTGCCGCCGCCGCCGGCGGAGGCCTTGATCATCACCGGGTAGCCGATCTCGCCCGAGATCTTCACCGCCTCGTCGGCGTCCTCGATCAGGCCCATGTAGCCGGGCACCGTGTTCACGCCGGCTTCCTGCGCGATCTTCTTCGAGGTGATCTTGTCGCCCATCGCCTCGATGGCGCCCTTGGGCGGGCCCACGAAGGCGACGCCGGCGGCCTCGAGCGCATCGGCGAACCTGGGGTTCTCGGAGAGGAAGCCATAGCCCGGGTGCACCGCCTGCGCGCCGGTGTCCTTGACGGCCTGCATGATCTTGTCGATCACGATGTAGGACTGGTTGGCCTGCGGCGGGCCGATGTGCACCGCCTCGTCGGCCATGGCGACGTGCAGGGCGTGCTTGTCGGCCTCCGAATAGACAGCCACCGTCTTGATGCCCATCTTCTTGGCCGTCTTCATGACCCGGCAGGCGATCTCGCCCCGGTTGGCGATCAGGATCTTGTC
>NZ_JAATOS010000407.1:0-3530 GCF_011806505.1 Salipiger sp. HF18
CTTGTCTTTGATGAACATATCCCGGCGCTCGACGGCAGCCTGCGCGGCTGGCAGGCGGTGCTGGCGGATCTGCAGGGCATCGAGGCCGCGCGGCTGATTCCCGGGCATGGCGGGCCGGTGCTCGAATGGCCCGAGGGCGGCGAGCCCTTGGCGCGTTACCTCGACCTGCTGGCCTCGGACACCCGCGCTGCCATCGACGCGGGCGAGCGGCTTGCCGGGGCGGTACAGCACATCGCGCAGGGCGAGGCCGGAGCGTGGCAGCTCTTCGAGGCCTTCAACGCCCGCAACGCCACGGTGGCCTTCACCGAGCTGGAATGGGAGTGACCTCCACAAGGGACGCGGGCACGCCCAAGGGCGCCGGCCCTTCATCTTGCCAGACAAACTCCCGCCGGAGGCATCCGGCGTCCGGGTCCCCGCGCGGCATCAGCCCCCGTCGGGCTGACCGGCCTCGTGCAGCATCTGCGCGATGGCGTAGAGCCGCTTCTCGAGCAGCTGCGGTGTCTCGCAGAGATAGGTGATGGTCCGCTGGCGGTCGGTGAAGATTCGCTGGTCCCAGTCCACCTGTTCCTCGAGCGCATCGACCCGGTCGTAATCCGGCGAGTCGGTCGCCATCTGCGCGTCCATCTCGGCGCGGGCGCCGTCGATGCGCTCGGACAGCGCGATCTGGCTCAGCGAGAACTTCCCGATTCCGTCGATGATCCGGGTCCGCCGGTGCGACAGCGTGTCGAAAACCCGGCTGAACACCTCGCCCATCAGCGCCTGATCGTGCCCCTGCGAGTCGGCGAAGCTCTCGACCTCGGCCCGGGCGCTGTCGAGATCGACCCGGCGCAGCACGAGGGTCTCGGCCAGCTCGTCTGCGGCACGGTCCCGGTCGTCTTCCAGGGCCATCTCCTCAAGCGGCGCAGGCCACATCAGCCCGGGCGACAGACGGTCTACCTTGCGCTGGATGCAGGGCCAGCTCGGGTCCGAGAAATCGGCCGCGGCAAGGGGTGTTGCACAGGTGATGAGCAGCGCACCAATCGTGATAAAGCGATATGTCCACATCGTTCTTTCCTCCCTCGGCCAACTATGAAACAGCGTGCGCGCGAGGTCCATTCCGGGGAATACCCACCATTGGCTGTATTGTTCGGTATGCAACCGCGCACCCATACTCTGGGCAAACGCCGCAGAGCGTCAGAAACGTTGTCTAGTCAGGAGGGAGCCTGCATGCGCACCCGTGCAGCCGTGGCCTTGGAAGCCGGCAAACCGCTCGAAATCATGGAAGTGGAACTCGAAGGCCCAAAGGCCGGTGAGGTCCTGGTCGAGATCAAGGCCACAGGCCTCTGCCACACCGACGAATTCACCCGCTCGGGTGCAGACCCCGAGGGGCTCTTCCCCTGCATCCTGGGTCACGAGGGCGCCGGCGTCGTGCTCGAAGTGGGCGAGGGCGTCACCACGCTGAAGCCCGGCGATCACGTGATCCCGCTCTACACCCCCGAGTGCCGTGAGTGCGCGTCCTGCCTCAGTGGCAAGACCAACCTCTGCACCGCGATCCGCAACACCCAGGGTCAGGGCCTGATGCCGGACGGCACCACGCGCTTCAAGATGCTCGATGGCACGCCGATCTATCACTACATGGGCTGCTCGACCTTCGCGAACCACACCGTGATGCCCGAGATCGCGCTGGCAAAGGTCCGCGAGGACGCGCCCTTCGACAAGATCTGCTACATCGGCTGCGGCGTCACCACCGGCATCGGCGCGGTGATCAACACCGCGGGTGTCGAGATCGGCTCGACCGCGGCGGTCTTCGGCCTCGGCGGCATCGGCCTCAACGTGATCCAGGGCCTGCGCATGGCGGGCTGCGACATGATCATCGGTGTCGACCTGAACGACGACAAGGCCGAGATGGCGAAGAAGTTCGGCATGACCCACTTCGTCAACCCGTCCAAGGTCGAGAACACGGTTGCCGAGATCGTCAACCTCACCAAGCGCGGCATCGACCAGATCGGCGGCGTGGATTACTCGTTCGACGCGACCGGCAACGTCAAGGTCATGCGCGACGCGCTCGAATGCTCGCACCGCGGCTGGGGCGTGTCGGTGATCATCGGCGTGGCACCCGCGGGCGCGGAAATCAGCACCCGTCCGTTCCAGCTTGTGACTGGCCGCGTCTGGAAGGGCACCGCCTTCGGGGGCGCCAAGGGCCGCACCGACGTGCCGAAGTTCGTCGACTGGTACATGGACGGCAAGATCGAGATCGACCCGATGATCACGCACAAGCTCACGCTCGACGAGATCAACCACGGCTTCGACCTCATGCACGAAGGCAAGTCGATCCGCGCGGTGGTCGAGTACTGATGGAGATCGTTTCCGAAAACCGGAGCTTCGGCGGAACGCAGGGCGTCTACCGCCACGCTTCGGAAACCTGCGGCTGCGACATGACCTTCGCGGTCTACCTGCCGCCGCAGGCCAAGGTCGGCCCCGTTCCGGTGCTGTGGTATCTCTCGGGTCTCACCTGCACCCACGAGAACGCCATGACCAAGGGCGGTTTCCAGGAACACGCGGCGAAACACGGCCTTGCGGTCGTGTTTCCCGACACCTCGCCGCGCGGCGAAGGTGTTGCCAACGACGAGGCCTATGACCTCGGGCAGGGGGCCGGGTTCTACGTCAACGCCAAGCGCGACCCGTGGAAGCCGCACTACCGGATGTACGACTACGTCGTCTCCGAGCTGCGCGGCATCGTGTCGGGTATGGACGGCATCGGCGATCGCCACGGCATCACCGGCCACTCCATGGGCGGACACGGGGCGCTGACCATCGCGATGCGCAACCCGGAGCTGTACGACAGCCTGTCGGCCTTCGCTCCGATCGCGCATCCCACCCAGTCGGACTGGGGGCGCAAGCAGCTCTCGGCCTATCTCGGCGACGACGAGGGCTGCTGGGCGGAACACGATTCCACGCTGCTGCTGGAGGAGCACGGCTGGAAAAGCGACATCCTCGTGGACCAGGGGGCGAGCGACCAGTTCCTCGACCTGCTGAAGCCCGAGGCACTGGCCGCGGCCATCGCAAAACGTCGGCAGCCGGGCACCGTCCGGATGCAGGCGGGCTACGACCACTCGTATTTTTTCGTGAATTCGTTCGCGGGGGATCACGTGGCCTGGCACGCCGAAAGACTGAAGTAGCAAGAGCCCGATTAAGGGGGGAGGAAAGCAATGATCGACAAACTGCTCGCGACTGCGTGCCTTTTGAGCCTGTCGGCTGGGGTTGCCCTGGCCGACGGCGACGCGGCGAAGGGCGAGAAGATTTTTCGCAAATGCGCGGCCTGCCATGCGGTGGGCGAGGGCGCTGAGAACAAGGTCGGCCCGGAGTTGAACAACATCCTCGGGCGCGGCATCGCGGCAGAAGCCGATTTCACCTATTCGGACGCGCTCACCGCTCTGGCGGAAGCCGAAGGCGAGTGGACGCCCGAGAAACTCGCAACCTTCCTCGAGAAGCCGCGCGACTATGCCAAGGGCACGAAGATGTCCTTCGCCGGCCTGCGCAAGGAAGACGAG
>NZ_JAATOS010000408.1:0-3530 GCF_011806505.1 Salipiger sp. HF18
ACGCTCTGGTCGCATTATTCCGGCGCGGGGCGGGGCTTCGCCTTCGTCCGCGCCGGCACTCTCGTCGACGCCGCCCGCATCACCCCCGATGTGCACATCTACACCACCACCGCGCACCCGTGGATCACCTTCCCCGAGGGCGCGCAGGTCTTCCCCGAGTATTACCGCCGCTCCACCACCTGGCGCCCCGAGGCGTTGGCCCGGCGCGAGGCCGAGCTCGAACGCCTCGCGCAGGAGCAGCAACAGCAGCAGTGAGCCCATGGACCATCCGCTGATCGACCTCATAAACGCGCGCATCCGCAAGGCCGAGGAGGAGGGCGCCTTCGACAACCTCCCCGGTGCGGGCAAGCCGCTGCCGCCCTGCGACGATCCCGAGAACGCGGTCTTCAACCGCATCCTCAAGGACAACGGCGCGGTGCCCGAGTTCGTGTCGCTCTCGCGCGAGTTGGCCAGGCTGCGCGAGACGCTGCTCGAGACCGCCGACCGCAGCGAGCGACGGCGCATCATGCAGGAGGTTTCGCTGCTCGAGGCGCGCATCGAGCTCGCCCGCAAGGCCCGCTGAGGCTTGGACATTCCACGCCGCCCGTGCGAGGGTCCGCGCGGCGCGAAGAGAGCAGGCACATGGTTACGGTCAAGGAACAATACGAGGCTTATCCCTACCCGGAGCGCGATCCGGCCGATGAAAAGGACAGGCTGATCACGGGCTCGCCGTCGCATCCGCTCGAGATGGACCACTTCCTGTGGTCCGGGCAGCGCGACTGGTCGCGGCCGCTGCGGGTGCTGGTGGCAGGTGGCGGTACCGGCGACGGGGTGATCCAGCTCGCCACGCTGATGGACAAGGCCGGCGCTCCTGCCGAGATCACCTATCTCGACCTCTCCACCGCCTCGCGCGAGATCGCCGAGGCCCGCGCCGCGGCGCGTGGCCTCAACACCATCACCTTCCGCACCGGCAGCCTGCTTGATGCCGCGGCGCTGGGGCCCTTCGACTACATCGACTGCTGCGGCGTGCTGCACCACCTGCCCGAGCCCGAGGCCGGCTTCCGGGCGCTGCGTGCGGCGCTGGCGCCGGGCGGCGGCATGGGCTTCATGGTCTACGCCCCCTACGGCCGCAGCGGCGTCTACCCGCTGCAGGAGGCCTTCGGCGCGCTCTTCGACGGGCTCGCCCCGGCCGAGCGGCTCGACCGCGCCAGGCGCATCGTGGCGGCGCTGCCCGAGGGGCATCCGTTCATCGCGAACCGAAACCTCGGCGATCACCACGCCAGCGACGCGGGCTTCTACGACCTGTTGCTGCACGGGCAGGACCGCGCCTATTCGGTGGCCGACCTGCTGGGCACGCTGGGCGCCACCGGCTGGCGGCTGGCCAGCTTCACCACGCCCGCGATCTACGACCTGTCCCGCATCGCCGATGTGCCCGAGGGCATGGCGCCCGAGGAGCAGATGGCGGTGGCCGAGAAGCTGCGCGGCACCATCCGCATGCACGTGGCCTATGCCGTTCCCGACGACAGCGCCGCGACCGTGGCCACCGGCAGCAACCGCAGCCTCGTGCCGCACCTGCGCGGCGTGCAGCGCCAGACGCTCGCCCGCGCCGTGGCCCATGGCAAGCCGCTGCCGCTGCGGCTGGGGCAGCTCTCGGCCGAGCTGTCGCTCCCGCACGAGGCGGCGGCGCTCATCGCCGCCATCGACGGGCAGCGCACGCTGGACGAGATCGCCCGCGCCGCAAGGCTGGATGCGCTGGGCTTCGGACTGCTCTGGACCCGGGTGCAGGAGACCCTCGCGCCGTGGGGCCTGCTGCTCTATAGTGGCCTCCTTCGCAAGGCCGGCCGGGCAGGGCGCTGAGTCCCCCGCGCCGGGACGTTGCGTCGCGAGGAGATTGCCGTAGCGTCCCGTCCCCTTGCGCGGGCGCGGGTTCCTTTCCAGACTATTCGGCGAGGAACACAGATCCCTGCGATGCGCGGGAGATGAGGGAGGAGCACCGTCCATGACCTTTGCGTCCGTGGCCGAAAGAGATGCCATCGAAGCCGAAATGCCGTGGGAGGCGCGTGGCGTGCCCACGACGCTCTATGGCCAGCTCGAGAAGACCGCCAAGGCCCATCCCGACCGCCCTGCGGTCAGCTACCAGCTGCTGTCGGGGCCGGGCGATCCCGCCGAGACCCTGAGCTGGCGCGAGCTGTTCGAGCGCAGCACGCAGGCGGCGAACCTGTTCCGCAGCCTCGGCATCGGCGAGAACGACGTGGTGGCCTACGTGCTGCCCAACTGCACCGAGGCCGTCTGCGCGCTGCTCGGCGGCGCGGTGGCGGGGATCGTCAACCCGATCAACCCGCTGCTCGAGCCCGAGCAGATCGCCGCCATCCTGCGCGAGACCGACGCCAGGATCGTGGTGACGCTGAAGCCGTTCCCAAAGACCGACATCGCCCAGAAGGTGGCCGAAGCCTGCCGCCACGCGCCGCACGTGACCACCGTGCTCGAGGTCGACCTGAACCGCTACCTGAGCCCGCCCAAGTCGTGGATCGTGCCCTTCCTGCGGCCCAAGGTCACCGTGAACCCGCATGCGGACGTGCTCTGCTTCAACCGCGAGATGCGCAAGCAGCCGAAGACGCTGACCTTCCGCGACAGCCAGACCGACCGGGTCGCGGCCTATTTCCACACCGGCGGCACGACGGGCATGCCGAAGGTGGCGCAGCATCTCTACTCGGGGATGCTCTACAACGGCTGGCTGGGGAACGAGCTGCTCTTCACCGAAGAGGACAACATCATGTGTCCCCTGCCGCTGTTCCACGTCTTCGCGGTGCACGTGATCCTGATGTCGGCGATCTGCTCGGGCGCGCACGTGGTCTTCCCGACGCCTGCGGGCTACCGGGGCGAGGGGGTCTTCGACAATTTCTGGAAGCTCTGCGAGCGCTGGAAGATCAGCTTCGTCATCACCGTGCCGACCGCGGTCTCGGCGCTGATGCAGCGCAAGGTGGACGCGGACATCTCGAGCGTGCGCGCGGCCTTTTCGGGGTCGGCGCCGATGCCGCTGGAGCTGTTCAAGCGTTTCGAGGCCGCCTGCGGCGTGACGATCTGCGAGGGCTACGGCCTGACCGAAGCCACCTGCCTCGTGTCGGTGAACCCGCCTGCGGGGGTGAAGAAGGTGGGCTCCATCGGCATTCCCTTCCCCTACACCCATGTGAAGATCATCCAGCAGACCGCCGAGGGTCCGTGCGAATGCGCCATCGACGAGGTGGGCGAGATCTGCGTCGCCAACCCCGGCGTCTTCCCCGGCTCGACCTATACCGAGGTCGACAAGAACCATGACCTCTTCCACGAGGGCATCTACCTGCGCACCGGCGACCTCGGGCGCATGGACGCGGATGGCTACCTCTGGATCACCGGGCGCGCCAAGGACCTGATCATCCGCGGCGGCCACAACATCGACCCCGCCGAGATCGAAGAGGCGCTGCTGGCGCACCCGGCTGTCGCCTTCGCCGGGGCCATCGGCCAGCCCGACGCCCATTAAGGAGAGAGGAAAGGAGAAGGAGGAGAGAGGGGAG
>NZ_JAATOS010000409.1:0-3517 GCF_011806505.1 Salipiger sp. HF18
ATGTTGTGGGTGCGCAGCCCGTCGGCGATCTGGGCGCCGATGGTGCGGCGCGGGTCGAGCGAGCCGAAGGGGTCTTGGAACACCATCTGCATCCGGCGCGACAGCTTGCGCATCTCGGCGGACGAGAGGGACGACAGGTCGCGCCCGTCGAAGCTCATGCTGCCCCTGGTGGGGCTGTCGAGCCCCATCATCATGCGCCCGAGCGTGGACTTGCCGCAGCCGGATTCCCCCACGATGCCCACGGTCTCACCCTTGGCGACGGTGAGGCTCACGTCGCGCACGGCCCAGACGTCCTGGGCGCGGCCGAGCAGCCCGTGGCGGGTCGGGAAGTTGCGGCCGAGGGTCCTTGCCTCGACCAGCGGAGCGTTGGCGTCGGTCATGTGACGTTCTCCCAGCGGAAGCAGCGGGTGACACGGTCGGCTGCGGGGTGTTCGGCCTTGGGCGACCGGCTCTCGCACTCGGCGGACGCGAAGCCGCAGCGCGGCGCGAAGCGGCAGCCCGTGGGCATGTTGCGCGGCGAGGGCACGGTGCCGGGGATGGCGGTGAGCCGCTCGGCACCGCTCTCGGGCACCGACGAGATCAGCGCGGCGGTGTAGGGGTGACGGGGACGGGCGAAGACCTCGGCCACGGGGCCTTCCTCGACCACCTCGCCCGCGTACATCACCGTCACCCTGTCGGCGATCTCGGCCACCACGGCAAGGTCGTGGGTGACGAAGATCATACCCATGCCCGGCGTGTCCTTCTTGAGCTGCGCGAAGAGCTGAAGGATCTGCGCCTGGATCGTCGGGTCGAGCGCGGTGGTCGGCTCGTCGGCGATCAGCAGTCGGGGGTTGTTGGCCACGGCGAGGGCGATCATGGCGCGCTGACGCTGGCCGCCCGAGAGCTCGTGCGGGTAGGCGCGGTGCCGGCGCTCGGGGTCGGGGATACCGACGTGGCGGAGCAGGTCCAGGATGCGCTTCTGCAGCGCCTCGCCCGAGATCTGGTGGTGGGCCTGGATCGCCTCGCCGAGCTGGTCGCCGATGCGCAGCACCGGGTTGAGCGAGGCGGCGGCGTCCTGGAACACCATCGAGATCTCGTCGCCGCGCAGCTTGCGGATGCCTTCCTCGTCGAGCTTGGCAAGGTCGACCGCGGTGCCGTCGCGGGTGGTGTAGACGGCGCTGCCGCCGGTGACCCGCAGGGTGTCGGGCAGCAGGCCGGTCATGGCGAGGCCGGTCAGGGTCTTGCCCGAGCCGCTCTCGCCCACCAGCGCCACGGTCTCGCCGGGGCGAACGGTCAGCGACACGCGGCGCACAAGCTCCATGTCGTGGACGGCGATGGACATGTCCGAGATCTCGAGCAGCGGCGCCTCGGCGGGGGCGGCGACCGGGGTCACCGGCTTCTTCGCCTCGCGCGAGCGGGGCCGCAGCCAGAGCGCGCCACCGGCAGTGACGGCCCGGGGATCGAGCGCGGATTGCAGGCGGTCGCAGAGCAGGTTGAAGGTCAGGATGGTGCCGGCAAGCGCCAGCGACGGCCAGACCAGCAGCAGGGGTGCGACCTCCATGGCGCCGCGGGCGGCGCGGATCATCAGGCCCCAGGACGGGGTGGGGGGCACCACGCCGAGGCCGAGGAACGACAGGCCGCTCTCGATCACCATGGCCGAGGCCACGACCAGCGACATCTGCACCAGCAGCGGCGGCAGTACGTTGGGCAGGATGGTCCGCACGAGGATCTTCAGCGGATGCGTGCCCATGGCGCGCTGCGCGGTCACGAAGTCGAGCCCGCGCACCTGTTGCGTGGCGGCATAGACCACACGGGCGTAGTTCGGCGTGTAGAGGATGGTGAGCGCGAGGATCAGCGGCCAGGTGCCCGCGCCGAGGATCGTCACGACCAGCAGCGCCAGCAGCAGCGGCGGCAGGCAGAGGATGATCTCGGCGGCGCGCACGGTGAAGAGCTCCACCGCGCCGCGGAAGTAGCCGCCCAGCAGCCCGAGCGCGGTGCCGGCGATGGCCGCCAGCACGGCCGAGCCCACGGCGATGAAAAGCGAGGCGCGGCCGCCCCAGATCAGGCGCGAGAGCACGTCGCGGCCGAACTCGTCCTGGCCGAGCCAGTGCGCGGCCGAGGGGCCGGCGAAGCGGTGGGGGATGTCCATGCCCCGGGTGTCCTGCAGCGGCAGCACGGGGGCGAGAATGACGGTGGCGATGATCAGCGCGACGATGGTGCCGGGCAGGATCAGCTTGCGGGTCGAGGCCTTCATCAGCGCACCAGCGAGATGCGCGGATCGAGCATGGCGTTCACCACATCGACCACGAGGTTGAGGAAGACGAAGAGGACCGAGATCGTCATCACGATGCCGACCACTTCGGGATAGTCGCGGGCATCGACGGCCGACACGAGGTAGCCCGACAGACCGGGCCAGTTGAAGACGAATTCCACCAGGACGGTGCCTCCGATCAGCGTACCCATCTCAAGCCCCAGCACGGTCAGCACCGGGATCAGCGCGTTGCGGACCACGTGGCGGCGCAGGATCGGAGCCCGCGACAGGCCCTTGGCCCGGGCGGTGCGCACGTAGTCGCGCTGGAGAACTTCGAGCACGGAGGCGCGGCTCATGCGGGTGATCACCGCGAGGAGCGACAGCGCCACGGTGCCCGCGGGCATCAGCAGCAGTTTGAAATGTTCCACCGGATCCTCGCTGAAGGGCACGAAGCCCCCGGCGGGGAGCCATTTCAGCTCCTGCGCGAAGATCAGGATCACCACCGAGCCCACGACGAAGACCGGGGTCGAGAGCGAGGCGGATGCGAAGAAGGAGATCACGGCATCGGCCTTGCCGTCGGCGCGGATGGCCGCGTAGGTGCCGAGCGGCACGCCGATGCCGGTTGCGATCAGCGACGCGGCGAGGATGACCTCGAGCGTGCGCGGAAGGCGCAGGGCGATCTGCTCGATCACCGGCGCGCCATCGCGGAACGACGCGCCGAGATCACCGGTGAGGACACCGGCCATATGGTCGAGATACTGCTGCCAGAGCGGAGCGTTGAGCCCCATCTGCTCGCGCAGGGCGGCGACCGCCTGCGGATCGGCCGCGACGTTCCCGGTGCTCAGCAGCAACTCCGCCGGATCCCCGGGGATGAGGTGCAGAAGCAGGAAGACGATCGTGACGACGACCCAGACGAGGAACAGGGCGACGAGGCTTCGGAAGGCGATGTATCTCAACATTTGTCTGACTTGCGCTTAGCCGAGCATCGCTTCTTCCAGCGTGAAGCCGGAATAGAAGGTCAGCTGACCGGGCATGTTGGAGAAGCCGCTGACGTTGCCGGCAAGGCCGTAGCCCTGCTCACGCCAGCACAGGCCCATGATCGGCGCCGTGTCGATGGCGATCTGCTCGAGCTCCTTGTAGATGGCCTTGCGCTCTTCGGCGTCGAAGATGGCGCGGCCCTTCTTGAAGAGCTCGGAGATCTCGGGCGTCTCGAGACCGTAGCTGCGGGCATAGGCGGCGGGCAGGCTGCCGTCGAGCACGTTGGCAAGGCCGTCGGGGTCGTTGTTG
>NZ_JAATOS010000410.1:0-3500 GCF_011806505.1 Salipiger sp. HF18
TATGCTGCCGGCAAATCAACGAGGAGATCCAATCATGTCACTGAAAGGCAAGACGGCCGTCATCACCGGTTCGAATTCCGGTATCGGGCTCGGGGTCGCGCGGGAACTGGCGCGGGCCGGAGCATCGGTCGTGCTCAATTCCTTCACGGACAGCGATGAGGACCACAAACTCGCCGAGGAGCTCGGGCGCGAGTTCGGGGTGGATGCGCGCTACATCAAGGCCGACATGTCTAAGGGGGACGAGTGCCGGGCGCTGATCGAGGCCGCGGGCAGCTGCGACATCCTCGTGAACAACGCCGGCATCCAGTTCGTGTCGCCGATCGACGAGTTCCCGCTCGACAAGTGGGATGCGATCATCGCGATCAACATGAACTCGGCCTTCCACTGCACCGCGGCGGCGCTGCCGAAGATGCGGACGGCAGGCTGGGGCCGGATCGTCAACGTGGCCTCGGCGCACGGCCTGACGGCGTCGCCCTACAAGTCCGCCTATGTCGCGGCCAAGCACGGCGTCGTCGGCATGACCAAGGTTGTGGCACTGGAGACCGCGAAGGAGCCGATCACCTGCAATGCCATCTGCCCGGGCTACGTGAAGACCCCGCTGGTCGAGGCGCAGATCCCCGACACCGCGAAGAAGTACAACATGTCCGAGGAGGAGGTGATCGAGAAGGTGCTGCTGGAGCGCCAGCCCTCGAAGGCCTTCGCCACGGTCGAGCAGATCGGCGGCACGGCGGTGTTCCTGTGCTCGGACGCCGCAGAGCAGATCACCGGCACCACGATCTCGGTCGACGGCGGCTGGACGGCGCTCTGAGCGACCGGGAACCGGGTCGGAGGGGCGCTGCCCCTCTTGCCCTTCGGGCAATTCACCCCGGGATATTTTCAGCCATTGGAAGCCCCGAGGGAGGCACGCACGGATGACGCGACGCATCAACCTGGCGCTGCAGGGCGGGGGCGCGCATGGCGCCTTCACCTGGGGCGTGCTCGACCGGCTGCTCGAGGAAGAGGACATCGAGATCGCCGCGATCTCGGGCACCTCGGCGGGGGCCCTGAACGGCGCGGCGCTGAAGGCCGGGCTTGCGAGCAACGGTCGCGAGGGTGCGCGCGAGACGCTGGACTGGCTCTGGCACGAGGTCTCCGGGCTGCGCGACATCGCGGTGCCGGACTGGATGAACGCCTTCCTGCCGGCGCCGGGACTGGTGAGCCAGGCGGTGCAGTACTCGGCGGCCTATGCGGCGGGCGAGGCGGTGGGGCGGATGTTCTCGCCCTACGCCTGGGGCCCGCTCCACCGAAACCCGCTGGAGCGCATCGTCGAGGGGCTGGATTTCGGCCGGATCTGCTGCGGCGAGGGCCCCGAGTTCTTTGTCTCGGCCACCTCGGTGCGCGATGGCAAGGTGCGGGTCTTCGAGGGCGAGCGGCTCTGTCCGGAGGCGATCCTCGCCTCGGCCTGCCTGCCGACGCTGTTCCAGGCGGTGGAACTGACCGACCCGGAGACCGGCGAGACCGAGGCCTTCTGGGATGGCGGCTACTCGGGCAACCCGGCGCTTTTCCCGCTGTTCCGACCGTCGCTTCCCGACGATCTGCTGATCGTCAACATCAACCCGCTGATCCGTGAGGCGGTGCCGATGACCCCGCCGGAGATCCAGAACCGCATCGACGAGATCAGCTTCAACGCAGCACTCCTGCGCGAGCTGCGCGCCATCGAGTTCGTCCAGCGGCTCATCGAGGCGGGCTCGATCCGGCCCGGCGCGATGAAGAAGCTGCGGGTGCACATGATCGCCGACGACGACCTGATGAACGAGCTCTCTGCCGCGACCAAGCTGGTGCCGCTGCCGACGGTGCTGGCGCAGCTCAAGGCCGCGGGGCGCGCCGCGGCGGACCTGTTCCTGACCGAGCACGGCGCAGACGTGGGTGTGCGCCAGACCGCGGACCTGCGGGCGATGTTCGCCTGACAGGGCCAGCGGCTCAGAGCAGGCCCCAGAACCGCGCCATGGCGCGCACCGCGCAGATCCCGGCATCGGTGATGAAATCGCGCGCCTCGCCGCAGGGGGCGGGATCTCCGTCCGCGTCGATGGGCATGGCGTGGTCGAAGCCCGGCAGCTCCCAGGTCTCGATCCGGGGCGTCCCGTCGGCGCCGAGGTAGAGCTTGCGGATGGCGCCGTCGATGGTCTCGGTGCTGGCGGGCGTGGCGTCAATGCCCTGCACCGCGGTCCATTGCTCGGTGAGCTCGGTCAGGTTGCCCGGGTCGACCGTGCCGTCCGCGGCGCCCTGCCAGATCGAGATCAGCGGCCAGTCGTGGTCGCCGTCACCCGCCGCCTCGCGGACGTAGCGGGCCCAGTCCTCGGGCGCGCGGTCAGTGGTGGGCGTGGTGACCTTGATGCCGCAGGCAAGCGCCGCGTCGCCGCCGTCAAGCGCGGGGATCACCCGCATCCAGCGCCACCAGTGCCAGAACCCGTCCCAGTCGGAGCGCGGGCGGTTGCAGCCGTAGGGTGGCCCCGCGACGATGCCGCCGCCGGCGAAGCGGTCGGGGTGGCCGGCGATCATCGCCGCCGTCATGCCGCCGCCCGCCGAGAGCCCCAGAACGTAGACCTGCGCCGGATCGGCGCCGTCGGTCGCAAGGACATGGTCGATCATCTGCATGATCGAGGCGCTTTCGCCGCGGCCGGGCAGGTTGTCCTCTTCGTCGTACCAGCGGAAGCAGCTGTGCATCTGGTTGTCCTCGCGCTGCTGCGGCAGCAGCAGCAGCGCCGGCAGCGCATCGGCAAGCGCGGTGAGGCCGGTCTCTGCTTCGAAGGCCTCGGCGCTCATGCTGCAACCGTGCAGCGCCACGAGGAGCGGCAGGCCCGGCGCGGCGCCATCGGGCGTGTAGAGCACCGCGTCGAGCGCACCGGGGTTGTCACCGAAATCGCCGAGCGGCGCCGAAGAGCCGGCGGGCAGGGGTCCCGGAAGTGCTGTGGCGAGCAAGAGGGGAAGGATGCAAACCCCGTGACGGATGCACTGAAGCATGGGTCTCTCCGTCTGAAATGGATGACTTGAGCGGGATAAATGCTCGCATGGGTTGCGCGCAAGACAAAGGTGCATCGTACCGGGACGCGCTGCCAGCAACCCGGTTTCCGGGGAAATGATCAGTTCGGAAGCGTTCGGCGCCCGCGCGGTCAGGACGCCTTGCGCACCGGCTCAACCTGCGGCTTTCCGCCGGTCTTCTCGGGCGGATAGACGAGCCCCGCCGAGATCACCAGCTTGGCCGCGTCCTCGATGGACATGTCGAGCTCGACGACGTCCTCCTCGGGGAAGTACAGCAGGAAGCCCGAGGTCGGGTTCGGCGTCGTCGGCACGAAGACCGACACGAGGTCGCCCATGGTTTCGGTCCGCGTGGCAATCTCGCCCCTGGCCTTGGTCGAGATGAAGCCGATCGCCCAGATCCCCTTGCGTGGATACTGCACGAGGCAGGCGCGCTCGAAGCTGCGCTCGGACTGGGCGAAGACGGTCTCGGCGATCTGCTTGAT
>NZ_JAATOS010000040.1:0-19167 GCF_011806505.1 Salipiger sp. HF18
GGCGCGGGCACTTGCCGCGACGCGGAATTTCGCCGGGAACCCACGGGCCTCCAGCGCGGTTAATCCCCGGACGATTAACCGTGAACGGGGGTTTTACCATGGGACTTGGACTTATCGCATCCATCATCGTCGGCGGGCTCGCCGGCTGGATTGCCAGCATGATCATGAAGGCCGACACCGGCATCCTTCTGAACATCATCCTAGGCATCGTGGGCGCAGTCGTGCTCAACACCATTCTTTCCCTGCTGGGAATATACGCCGCCAACACCTGGGTGCCGCAGCTTATCGTGGGCATCATCGGTGCCAGTGGCCTGATCTGGATCGTGCGCAAAGTCCGCAGCTGATCCATTGATCCAGGATCTGTCGCTTCCGCTCCTGCTGGGGGTTTTTGCCCTGGCGGGGGCCATTGTCGTGGCCGTATCCATCCGCGCCACCACACTTGCCGACATCATCGCCGACCGCACCCGCCTCGGAGAGGCGCTTGCCGGCGGCGTGCTGCTGGGCGGGGCGACGTCGCTGTCGGGCGTCGTGGTGTCGGTCACCGGCGCCGCCGGCGGAGACGCGAGCTTTGCCGTCTCGAACGCGGTGGGCGGGATCGCGGTGCAGACGCTGTTCCTCGCCATTGCCGACCTGCTGCACCGGCGGGTGAACCTCGAACACGCCGCCGCCGAGCCCGCCAACCTGTTCCAGGCGGTGATGCTGCTGATCCTGCTCAGCCTGCCCATCGCCGGCATGGCCGGGCCGGACGTCGCCTATTTCGGCGTGTCGCCGGTGTCGATCGTCATGTTCCTCGCCTATCTCTGGGGCGTGCGCCTCTCGGCCGCGGTCAGCGAGAGCCCGATGTGGCGCCCGGTCGAGACCCGCGACACCCGCCGCGACGAGCCCGACGACGAGAACGACCCCGACGCGCCGGTGCTCCGGCCGGCGCTGGTCTTCGCCGCCTTGGTGGCGGTCATGGGCCTCGCGGGCTGGGTCATCAGCCAGGTCGGCGGCGCCTTCATCACCCGCTTCGGCCTGACCTCGAGCCTCGTCGGCGCGCTGATCACCGCCGTCATCACCTCGCTGCCGGAACTGGTCACCACGCTGGTAGCGGTGCGGCGCGGCTCGCTGCAGCTGGCGGTCGGCGGGATCATCGGCGGCAACACCTTCGACACGCTGTTCCTGGTGTTCTCGGACGTCGCCTACCGCGAGGGCTCGATCTACCAGGCGGTGGGGCAAACCGACCTCTACTGGCTGGCGACGGGCATGCTGATGACGGCAATCCTGCTCGGCGGGCTGATCCTGCGCCAGCGCGAGGGTCCGGCCCGGATCGGCATCGAGAGCGTGCTGCTCATGGTGGTCTACGCCTGCGCCGTCGCGGTCGAACTCTTCGCGCCCGATTGAGGGCGCCCGACTGAGTGCGCTCGACCGGCGCGGAACGGGGTGCGGGGCCCGGGCTCTTGACAGAACGGGCGCCGCACTCCATGGCTCCCGCGCCAAAGACGGAGCACCCCATGGCCAGCAAGAAACCATCCCGGCAACAGGTCTACACCCTTGTGGTCGAAGTCGGCCGCAAGGCGGGCGACGGCCTGCCCGACGAGGCGACGGGTGCGGCGCTGATGTGCTATGCCAGCGGCGTGGACGAGTCCGAGGCGGTGCGCGAGACCGTGGGGATCCTCAAGCAGGCCGATCTCGCGCCTCTGGACGTGACCGGCTACGGCACCGAAGAGGAACGCCGCGCGCAGGGTCACGAGATCGACGAGGAAGAGCAGGCGCTGATGGCCCGCGCGCTCGAGGAGAACTCGGTCATCGTCGCACAGATCACACCGTTCTTCGACGAGGGCTGATCCGCGTCGCCTCGTGACGCGTCGTGGCGTCCGCGCCTCCCCGCAGGCGCGAGGCGTCACAGCGTCTGGGCGTATTCCTCGAGCTGCGTGACCACGGTGCCCCAGCCGTCGAAGAAGCCCATGTCCTCGTGCGTCTTGCTCGCCTCGGGCGAGCGGTGCCGCGCGATGGCGGTGTAGGTGGTGCCGCCCTCGGGGTCGTCCTCCAGCAGGATGATCGCGGTCATGAACGGGTCCGGCGCGGGCTTCCAGCCTTCGCTGTAGGCATCGGTAAAGACCAGCTTTTCGCCGTCGACCACCTCGAGATAGACGCCCTTGTTGTCCATCTCGTGCTCGCCCACCTTCATCACCGTGTTGAAGCGGCCGCCGACACGCAGGTCGATCTCGCACGAGGTCACCTCGTGCGGCCTCGGGACGAAGAAGTGCCGGATGTGCTCCGGCGTGGTCCAGCACTCCCAGACCAGCGCCCGGGGCACCGCCAGCTTGCGGGTGAAGGACAGGTCGGTTTCGGGATCGAGCTTCATGAGTTGCGTTCCTTCATCAGGTTGGTGACGTAGTCGTCGAGACGGTCGAGCCGTCCGTTCCAGAGATCGCGCTGCGCGGACAGCCAGTCCTGCGCCGGGACGAAGGCATCAGGCGCCAGGGTGCAGATCCGCACCCGGCCTTCCTTGCGCGAGACGATGAGCCCGGCCTCCTCGAGCTTCTTCAGGTGCCCCATGAACGATGGCAGCGCCATGTCGTGCGTCGCCGCGAGCTCGCTCACGGTGGCGCTGCCGCGCGCCAGCCGGCTGAGGATCTCGCGCCGTGTGCTGTCCCCCAGCGCCGCGAAGTGAAGATCGAGAATCGGGTCAAGCTTAGCCATGTGACTAAGTAATCTTCGGCGCCGCTCCGAGGCAAGAAAAACTTAGCCGTTAAGCTAAGTTTCAGCAGGGGCATGTCGCCCCGAACCGGGACCCATTTGCCTTGTCTGCCCCGGCGCGGTAGCCATGCGCGACACAAGACCGGAGGCAAGCCCCAGATGACCGATCCCGTAGCGCTGACCGCGGACCTGATCCGCTGCCCCTCGGTGACGCCCGACGACGGCGGCGCCCTCGGCGTGCTGCAATCGCTGCTCGAAGGCGCGGGCTTTGCCTGCACCCGCGTCGACCGGGGCGGCATCTCGAACCTCTACGCCCGTTGGGGCGACAAGGCCCACGCCCGCACCTTCGGCTTCAACGGCCACACCGACGTGGTGCCGGTGGGCGACGTCGACGCCTGGAGCGCCGATCCCTTCGGCGCCGAGATCCGCGACGGCATCATGTTCGGCCGCGGCGCCACGGACATGAAGTCCGGCGTGGCGGCCTTTGCCGCGGCGGCGGTGGATTTCGTCCGCGACACCCCGCCCGAGGGCGCCGTGGTGCTGGCGATCACCGGCGACGAGGAGGGCGACGCCGAGCACGGCACCGTGGCGCTGCTCGACTGGATGGCGGCAGAGGGCGAGCGCATGTCGGTCTGCCTCGTGGGCGAGCCCACCTGCCCCTCGGAGATGGGCGAGATGATGAAGATCGGCCGCCGTGGCTCGATGACCGCGTGGTTCACGGTGAGCGGGCGGCAGGGCCACGCGGCCTACCCGCACCGGGCGCTGAACCCGATGCCGGCGGTGGCGCGGCTGATGGACCGGCTGGCCTCGCACGAGCTCGACCGCGGCACCGAGCATTTCGACGCCACGACGCTGGCGGTGGTCACCATCGACACCGGCAACCCGGCCACCAACGTGATCCCGGCGCAGACCCGCGCCGCGGTGAACATCCGCTTCAACGACGCCCATACCGGCGCCTCGCTGTCCGAGTGGCTGCGGGCGGAGGCGGCGAAGATCGACGCCGAGTTCGGCTGCACCACCGAGGTGCGGATAAAGATCTCGGGCGAGAGCTTCCTGACGCCTCCGGGCGCGCTCTCGGACCTGATCGCGGGCGCGGTCGAGGCCGAGACCGGGCGCCGGCCGGAGCTGTCGACCACCGGCGGCACCTCGGACGCGCGCTTCGTCAAGGACCACTGCCCTGTGGTCGAGTTCGGGCTGGTCGGCAAGACCATGCACCAGGTCGACGAGAACGTGCCGGTCGCGCAGATCGGGGAGCTCAAGGCGATCTACACCCGAATCCTGCGCGACTATTGCGCGACCAGACGCGCACCCGCCCCTTCCGGCTATGCGGCAGTGGGAAGTCTGATTTGGGGCGGGTCACCCGGACGCTTTGCGTCCGCCTGAATGACAGGTGTTTCGGAGGCTTTGCGTCCGACCGGCCGGGGGCTCTGCCCCCGGACCCCCGGGATATTTGGAGCCAGAGGAAGCAGGGGCGCGGCACCCGGGGGAACCGGTGCGAGAATCGTCATGACGCCTGCCTTTCGGCATGCTAGCTGAGAGGCATGAGCACCCTGCCGAGCAAGGCGGAGATCCTCGACTGGATCGCCGCGAACCCGACCCTTTCCGCCAAACGTGACATTGCCAAGGCCTTTGGCATCAAGGGGGCTGCGCGCATCGACCTGAAGCGCATCCTCAAGGAACTCGAGTCCGAGGGCCATCTCGAAAAGCGCAAGAAGACCTATCGCGACCCCGACCGGCTGCCGCCGGTGTCGGTGCTGCAGGTCCGCGCGCCGGACGAGAACGGCGATCTCTTCGCGCTGCCGCTCGAGTGGCATGGCGAGGGCGTCGAGCCCGTCGTGCTGGTGGTGCCGCGCGCCTCGGACCCGGCGCTCGGCGAGGGCGACCGGATCCTCGCGCGGTTGCAGGTGGTTCACGAGGCCGACCACAATTACGAGGCGCGGCTGATCCGGCGCATCGGCATGAGCCCCCGCAAGGTGGTGGGCATCTTCCGCAAGGGCGCCGAGGGCGGCCGCATCCTGCCCATCGACAAGGGCGCGGACAAGGAGTGGATCGTCGGCCCCGACGCCACCCACGGCGCCAAGGACGGCGAGCTGGTCGAGGCCGAGCAGGCCGGCCCCCGCGCCACCCGCATGGGGCTGCCCAAGGCGCGCATCGTCATGCGGCTCGGTGATCCGTCCGAGCCCAAGGCGGTGTCGCTCATTGCCATCCACCAGCATGGCATCCCCGACGACTTCCCGCCCGAGGTGGTCGACGAGGCGGACCAGATGAAGCCCGCCGGGCTCAAGGGCCGCACCGACCTGCGCGAGGTGCCGCTCGTCACCATCGATCCGTCGGACGCGCGCGACCACGACGACGCTGTCTTTGCCGAACCCGACGTGGACCCGAAGAACGCCGGCGGCCATGTGCTCTGGGTCGCCATCGCCGACGTGGCGCATTACGTGCGGCCGGGCTCGAAGCTCGACCGCGAGGCCAAAAAGCGCGGCAACTCGAGCTACTTCCCCGACCGGGTGGTGCCGATGCTGCCGGACCGGCTTTCGGGCGATCTCTGCTCGCTGCACGAGGGCGTGCCGCGCGCCTGCATCGCCGTGCGCATGGTGATCGACGCCGAGGGCAACAAGACATCCCACAAGTTCGTGCGCGGGCTGATGCGCTCGCCCGCCTCGCTGACCTACCAGGAGGTGCAGGCGGCGCAGGACGGCGCGCCCAACGAAAAGACCGGGCCGCTGCTCGAGCCGGTGATCGCGCCGCTCTATGCCGCCTATGCCGCGCTCAAGGCGGCGCGGGCGCGGCGGCAGCCGCTGGATCTCGACCTGCCCGAGCGCAAGGTGGTGCTGAGCGACGAGGGCAAGGTGACCTCGGTCAACTTCGTCGAGCGGCTCGACGCGCATCGGCTGATCGAGGAGTTCATGATCCTCGCCAACGTCGCCGCCGCCGAGACGCTGATCGCCAAGCGCACGCCGCTGCTGTTCCGCGTCCACGAGGAACCGCCCGCCGACAAGCTCGAGAGCCTGCGCGAGACCGCCGAGGCCTCGGGGCTGACGCTGGCCAAGGGGCAGGTGCTGAAGACCGCGCATCTCAACAAGCTGCTGCATGACGCGGCGGGCAAGGAAGAGGCCGAGCTCATCAACCTCGCCACCCTGCGCAGCATGACGCAGGCCTACTACTCGCCCGCGAACTTCGGCCACTTCGGCCTTGCGCTGCAGAACTACGCCCACTTCACCTCGCCGATCCGGCGCTACTCGGACCTGATCGTCCACCGCGGGCTGATCTCGGCCCATGGCTGGGGCGACGACGGGCTCACCGAGCAGGAGATCGAGCGGCTGGAGCAGACCGCGCAGCACGTCTCGGACACCGAACGGCGGTCGATGATGGCAGAGCGCGACACCAACGACCGCTATCTCGCCGCCTATCTCAGCGACCGGATCGGGGCCGAGTTCGGCGGGCGCATCAGCGGCATCGCCAAGTTCGGGGTCTTCGTGAAGCTCGACGAGACCGGCGCCGACGGGCTTATCCCGATGCGCAACCTCGGGCGCGAGTATTTCCACTTCGACCGCGAGGCGGGCACGCTGATGGGTGCCGACACCGGGGTCATCATCGCGCTTGGCCAGCGGGTGCTGGTAAAGCTCGTGGATGCGGCGCCGGTCACCGGCGGCATCGGGCTCGAGCTGCTCGAGCTCGAGGATGCCGAGATGCCGCAGGGCCGTGGCACCGGGCGGCCGTCGCGCCGTCCCGGCGGCGCCGGCCGTGGCAAGCCCGGCGGGCCCCCGCGCCGCAAGGAGGCGAAGGCGCGGCACAAGGACGCCAAGGTCAAGCGCAAGGTCACGCGGCGACGGACAACGAAGAGCTGACCTCCGGGTAGAGCTGCGACCGCCCCCGCGCCACGTAGTCCATCAGCCGTCCCCGCGACCGCAGCGCGCGGCGCAGGGGCGTTTCCACCGGGTGGGCGTTCATCATGCTGAGGAATGGCACCGCCGCGCAGTCGGCGGCCGAGGGCCGGGCGCCGAACAGCCAGTCGCCGTCGCCGAGCACGCCCTCGAGCGCGTCGAGATCGGCGCCGACCCAGGCCATGCGGTCGCTTTCGCTGAGGCGGGTGAAGCCCTGCCAGTGCAGCCCCTTGCGGACCCTGCCACGGAACAGCTCGGGCAGCACCGCGCGCAACGGCGCGGGCATGGCGCCGAAGAGGGCGGACTTGGTGTGGTGCCAGCCGGCGTCGTCGATCCAGCGCTGCGTGGTCAGCGCGTGGCGCAGGCTTTCCTCGATGGTGCGGATGGTCATGTGGGCCATCGCGCGGGCGGTGGCGTCGAAGCCGGGGAACATCGGCGCGCCCTGCGCCTCGAGCCAGCGCAGGATGAGGTTGCTGTCGCCGATCACGCCGTCGGGCGTCTCGAGCGCGGGCAGGTGACGGTAGGGACCGTTGGGCATGGTCTCCCAGCGCGGTCGCCAGTCCATGCCGGACATCTCCAGCAGGCACATGGCCTTGACGCAGAACGGGCTATAACTGGGTTCGCCGCCGCCGGGGCGAAAGCTTCGAAGGATCAGCATCGGTCGGGCTCCTGACAGGGATTGTCCCCGATCCTGAGCGAGACTCCTGTCAGTTTCCGTCAGGACGTGGCAGCATGATCGGGTCATGTCCCGGACCGTCCGCCTCTTCCAGCTCATGCAGGCGCTGCGCCGCCTGCCCTCGCCCGCCACTGCCGCCGCGCTGGCGCAGGAGACCGGCGTCTCGGAGCGCACGCTCTACCGCGACATCGAGGCGCTGCGCGGCCTCGGCGCGGTGATCGACGGGGCCGCGGGCTATGGCTACACGCTGATCGAGGACCCGCACATGCCGCCGCTGTCGTTCACCGACGACGAGATCGAGGCGCTGGTGCTGGGGCTGAGCGAGGTGGCCGCGCTTGGGGATCCGGCGCTCGCCGAAGGGGCGCAGAGCGCGCTCTCGAAGCTGCGCGCGCGGCTGCCGGAGCGGCAGGCGCAGCAGCTGCGCCACGCGGGGCTGACCGCGCACCGCTTCGACCCGCCGGTGCCCCCGGCGGTCGATTCGCGGGCGATCCGGCAGGCAATGCGCACCGAGGTCGCGATCTGCTTCGACTACGTCGACGCCGCCGGGCAGGCCACCGCACGCCAGGTGAAGCCGCTTTCCATCGTGCTCTTCGACCGCAGCCACTGCCTGCTGGCGTGGTGCCTGTTGCGGAAGGATTTCAGGATGTTCCGCCTCGACCGGATGGCGGCGCTCAAGATCACCGGCGACAGCTTCCGCCCCGAGCGGGTGCCTCTTCTGCGCAGCTACCTCGAACGGCTGCGCGAGGACATAGCGGGAAACCGCGACCGCGCTGGCTGAGCCCTTCGCAAAACCGCGCGGACAGGATACCCTTTGCGCGAGGCACAAGGAGAGGAGCAGCCGCCATGAGAATGCGGGCCCTGACCATATTCATGAGCATTTTCGCCACCGGCGCCGCCGCGCAGGCCACCGCGCCGCACGCGTCGTTGCGCCCAGAGGCGCGGCCCTTCGTGTCGACGCAGGGCACCGCGGTGCGCGCGCCGCAGGACGTCAAGGGCGCCGCCGGGTTCGCGGACTGGGTCCGCGACTTCCGCAGCCGGGCGCTGGAGCAGGGCATCGCGCCCGAGGTCTTCGACGCCGCCTTCCGGGGCGTCGAGTACGACCCCAAGGTGATCGAGCGCGACCGCAACCAGAACGAGTTCACCAAGACCGTCTGGGTCTACTTGGACAGCGCCGCCTCCGAGGCCCGCATCGCCGCCGGGAAGAAGGCACTTGCCGAGAATCGCGCCCTGCTCGACCGGATCGAGGAGCGCTACGGCGTCGACAAGCAGGCCGTCGTGGCGATCTGGGGTCTCGAGAGTGCCTTCGGCACCTTCCGCGGCACCGAGCCGGTGATCCGGTCTCTGGCCTCGCTCGCCTATGACACCCGGCGCGGGACCTTCTTCGAGGGCCAGCTCGTCGACGCGCTGACCATCCTGCAGAGCGGCGACACGGTGCCCGCCAACATGAAGGGCTCGTGGGCCGGTGCGATGGGACACACGCAGTTCATGCCCTCGTCGTTCCTTGCGCTGGCGCAGGACTGGGACGGCGACGGCCGCCGCGACATCTGGTCGGACGATCCCGCCGACGCGCTGGCCTCGGCGGCGCATTACCTCGCCGAGAACGGCTGGACCAAGGGCCAGCCGTGGGGCGTCGAGGTGCGGCTGCCCGAGGGCTTCGACTACACGCTCGCCGACCGCGAGATCGAGAAGCTGCCCTCGGACTGGGCGGCGCTCGGCGTGACCGACATGGACGGCAAGCCCATCGCCGACCACGGCCCGGCCTCGGTGCTGCTGCCTGGCGGCCATCAGGGCGCGGCCTTCATGATCTTCGAGAACTTCGCGGTGATCGAGCGCTACAACACCGCCGACGCCTATGTCATCGGGGTCGGCCACCTTGGCGACCGCATCCTCGGCGGGCCGGAGATCCGCCACGGCTGGCCGCGCGAGGACCGGGCGCTGACGCTGGACGAACGGCTCGAACTGCAGGAGCGGCTGCGCGACGCGGGTTTCGACCCCGAGAAGATCGACGGCCGTATCGGCCCGCTCACCATCGACGCGGTGCGCGGCTACCAGCAGAGCATCGGCGCGGTGCCGGATGGCTACGCCTCGCTGCAGGTGCTCGAGGCCCTGCGCTGATCATTCCGTGAAAAGGGGGCCGTTTCCCGGCCCCTTGTCTGCCTACTGGCTACCTACTGGCCGCAGCTGCCTTCGGTCACGCAGGCGACGATCTCGGCCTTCTGCGCGTCGGTAGGGTTGGCGTAGAGCATCGCCGGACACGGACCGCTGGTCATCACCAGGGTCCCGTCTTGCTGCCTGAGGAACGCCAGCACCTTGCCTGACGGGACGGAGCCGCACCACGGACCGGCGCAGGTCACGTTCACCGTGATGTCGGCGTCGAACTCGTTGACGAAGCCGCCTGCCCCCAGCGACATGCCCTTGAGCCGCGCGTTCAGCGTGCGCGGCACGCCCTTGTCGTCGGACGAGGTCGGCAGCGACGCGCGATCCGGCGTCACCACGCCCTCGACCACCACCCAGGTGTCCTCGGACTCGGCGGCAGCGCGGAAGTCGCGGCTGAGGTCGGCGGGGGCGCAGCTCAGCGCCAGCGCGGGTTGCGCCAGCACGGCAGAGGCCAGAAGCGAGAGGAGCAGGCGTTTCATGACAGGTACTCCGCGAAATCGGCAAGCACCCGTTCGTAGACGGCGCGCTTGAAGGGCACGATCTGGCCGACGACCTCGGACGGCGCCAGCCAGCGCCAGGTCGAGAACTCGGGGTGGTCGGTCTGAATGTTGACCTGCTCGTCGGTGCCGTGGAAGCGCAGCAGGAACCACTTCTGCTCCTGCCCGCGGAAACGGCCCTTCCAGATCCGGGGCACGATGTCATGCGGCAGGTCGTAGGGGTACCACTCGGGGCTCTCGGCCTCGACGGTCACCAGATCCGAGATCACGCCGGTCTCTTCCCAGAGCTCGCGCAGGGCGGCGTCGCGCGGCGCCTCGCCCTTGTCGACACCGCCCTGCGGCATCTGCCAGGCGGGGATCTCGCTGTCGATGCGCTGGCCCACGAAGACCTCGTTCGCCGCGTTCACCAGCATCACGCCGACGCAGGGGCGATAGGGCAGCTTCGCGATGTCCTCTGCGGTCAGGTCCTTGGTCTTTGCCGTCATCGGAGCCTCTCGTCTTGGAACTGCGGGCGCCCGGCGGGGGCAAGGCCGGGGGTGGCAACGGCGGAGGAACAATCATGCACCCCCGCCGACACGGTCACTGTTCGAGCTGCGCCTTCTCGGTCTCGAGAACGCTCAGGCCCTTGAGGATGTCGATGGCGTAGGCGAGCTGGTAATCCTCCTCGCGCAGCGCCGCCGCGGCCTCGGCCTTGGCACGGTCCTCCTCGATCTGGCGAACCTCCTCCTCGGTGAGGCTGTCGTTGTCGAGACGACCGCGCAGGTCGGCCTCGGAGCGGCTGAAACGGTTGGTCGCCTCATCCTCTTCCTCTTCCGGGCGCGGGCGGGGCTGTTGGACCACGATGTCCGGCGACACGCCGAGCGCCTGGATCGAGCGGCCCGACGGCGTGTAGTAGCGCGCGGTGGTCAGGCGCATCGCGCCGTCGCCACGCACCGGCATCACGGTCTGGACCGAGCCCTTGCCGAAGCTCTTGGTGCCCACGACCACGGCGCGGCGGTGATCCTGCAGCGCGCCGGCGACGATCTCGGAGGCCGAGGCCGAACCGCCGTTGATCAGCACGACCATCGGCTTGCCGTCGGTCAGGGCGCCCTCGGTGGCGTTGAAGCGCTCACCGTCCTCGGGGTTGCGGCCGCGGGTCGAGACGATCTCGCCCTTGTCGAGGAAGGCATCCGAAACCTTGATCGCCTGGGTCAGGAGGCCGCCCGGGTTGTTGCGCAGGTCGAGCACGATGCCGTTGACCTTGTCGGCACCACCGGCTTCCTCGATGCGCTCGGCCAGCCCTTCCGCGAGGTTGGGATAGGTCTGGTCGTTGAAGGTCGTGACGCGCAGCACCACGGTGTCGCCCTCGAGACGGGTGCGCACGGCGGTGAGCTTGATGGTGTCGCGGGTGATGGTCACGTCGAAGGGCTCTTCCTCGCCCTCGCGCACCACGGTGATGACGATCTCGGACCCGACCGGGCCGCGCATCAGGTCGACCGCCTCGTCGAGGGTCATGCCCAGCACCGACTCGCCATCGACGTGGGTGATGAAGTCGCCGGACTCGATGCCCGCCTCGGCCGCCGGGGTGTCGTCGATCGGCGAGACCACCTTCACGAAGCCGTCTTCCTGCGTCACCTCGATGCCGAGACCTCCGAACTCGCCACGGGTCTGCACGCGCATGTTCTCGGCGTCATCGGGGGGCAGGTAGCTCGAGTGCGGGTCGAGCGAGGTCAGCATGCCGTTGATCGCGGCCTCGATCAGCTCGCCCGGTTCGACGTCCTCGACGTATTGCGCCCGGATGCGCTCGAAGATGTCGCCGAACAGGTCGAGCTGTTCGTAGACGCTGGCCTGCTTGTCGGCTTCCTGAGCCACGAGCGGACCCACGAATTGCGTTGTCGCGACGACGCCGGCGACCGTGCCGCCGATTGCGGCCATCAGAAACTTGTTCATGCCCATATCATCCCTTGTCGCTTGCGAACCACGTGAGCGGGTCCACGGGCCTGTCGCCCTGTCTGACCTCTATATAGAGCGTCTCCGTGCGTCCAGCGCCACCCCCTTCAACAGATGGTGACGCCCCTGCCGCAGGGTTCGTGCCGTCCAGCGTCCCGCCCATCAGGCCAACTGGCGATCCTTCGGGCAGAACCTCGCCGGCGCGGCCGTAGGCGACCTCGAGTCCGGCGATCACGAAGAGCAGATCCGGCTGCGGCTCCAGAATCGACACCAGCCCGTAATCGAGCAGCGGCCCGCTGTAGCGCACCGTCGCCGCGGTAGGCGTGGTGACCAGCGCCTCGGGGCGGGTGGCGATGACGATGCCCGGTCGCGCCACGCCCGCGGCGTCGGCCTCGCCCGCGCGGCGCAGGATCTGGCCCTGCACCGGCATCTCGAGCGCGCCCTTCCGGTCCTCGATGGGCGGCAGTTCGGTCGGCACTTCGTCGCTGGTGATCTGCGACAGTCCGCTGGCGAACCCCTCGAGCGTCTCGGTCGACGAGATCAGGATCGCCGTGCGGATCGGATCCTCTGTGAAGCGCGTCGGCAGGTCGGTCCGGTCGGCGATGGCCTGGCTCAGGTCGGTGCGCGCCTGCTGCACGCCTTCAAGTCCCTCCTGCAGGGTCTCGGCCGCGCTTTGCTGCAGCGTGCGCAGCGCGGTCACCTCGTCGAGATCCGCGCGAAGCGCCTGCGCCTCGGCGCTGAGGCCCGGGGTCACCGAGGCCAGCATCATTCCCGCCCGTGCGGCGCCCACCGGGCCCTGAGGGTGCAGCATCGCCGAGGGCGCAGCGCGGCCGCCGAGGCTCGAGAGGACGCCCAGAAGCTGGGCGATCTCCGCCTCCTGGCTCTGCAGGCGCCGGGTAAGCTCGGTCTCGCGGATGGCCGCGTCGCGCAACCCGCCGCGCATCGCGGCAAGCCCCGCCTCGTAGGCCTTCACCGTGCCGGTGAGCGCGCGCACCCGGTCACGGGCGCTTTCGGCGGCATCAAGCTGCATCGAGGCCTGCTCCAGCGCCGAGGCCGCGGCACGCGCGGCCTCGGCCGGATCCTGTGCGAGGACCGGCGTCGCCAGCAGTGTCAGGGCCAGCGCGATGCGTTTCACAGGTCGATGAGGCTCTGGCCCGTCATCTCCTCGGGCTGTTCGAGGTTCATCAGCTGCAGCAGCGTCGGCGCCACGTCGGCGAGCCTGCCGTCATGCACCTTCGCCCCCTCGGGCCCGCCATACAGGATCACCGGCACGAGGTTCGTGGTATGCGCCGTGTGCGGGCCGTTGGTGGCCTCGTCCCACATGGTCTCGCAATTGCCGTGGTCCGCGATCACCAGCATCGCGCCGCCGACCTTCTCGAGCGCCGCGACCACCCTGCCAAGCCCGTGGTCCACCGCCTCGCAGGCGGCAATCGCCGCCTCGAGCACGCCGGTGTGTCCCACCATGTCAGGGTTGGCGAAGTTGGTCACGATCAGGTCGTACTCACCGCTCTCGATGGCGGCGACGAACCGGTCCGCGACCTCGGGCTCGGACATCTCGGGCTGCAGGTCGTAGGTCGCCACCTTGGGCGACTTCGGCATGAAGCGGTCCTCGCCCTCCTCGGGCTCTTCCTTGCCGCCGTTGAGGAAGAAGGTCACGTGCGGATATTTCTCGGTCTCGGCCAGGCGGAACTGCCGCAGCTTGTGCTTGGCCACCCACTCGCCGATGGTGTTGACGATGACGCGCTTGGGATAGGCGGTGGCCATGTAGGCATTGTGGGCGTCGGAATACTCGACCATCCCCAGCAGCGCCGACAGCTCGGGCTTGTCGCGCTCGAACCCATCGAAACCGGGCTCGCCGATGGCCTTGAGGATCTCGCGGGCACGGTCGGCGCGGAAGTTCATGCAGATGAAGCCGTCACCGGCCTTCAGCCCCTCGTAGCCGTCGATCACCGTGGCCGGGATGAACTCGTCGGTCTTGTCCTTGGCGTAGCTCTGGCTCACCGCGGTCACCGGGTCGGGGGCGCGCTCGCCCTTGCCGAGGATCATCGCGTCATAGGCCTGCTCGACCCGCTCCCAGCGGTTGTCGCGGTCCATGGCGTAATAGCGCCCGATCACGGTGCCGATGCTGGCACCCTCGGGGAGGCTGTCGTTCAGCGCCCTGACGAAGGCCTCGCCGGATTTCGGCGACACGTCGCGCCCGTCGGTTATGGCGTGGACGACGACCCTGCAGCCGAGGTCGGTGACCATCTTCACCGCCGCCTTGATGTGCTCGATATGGCCGTGCACGCCGCCGTCCGAGACCACGCCCATCAGGTGCGCGGTGCCCTTGGCGTCCTTCACCGTGGCGGCGAAGGCCTTGATGGCCTCGTTGCCGAAGAAGCTGCCGTCCTCGATGGCAAGGTCGATCTGCCCGAGATCCATCGCGACCACGCGCCCCGCGCCGATGTTGGTGTGGCCCACCTCGGAGTTGCCCATCTGCCCTGTCGGCAGGCCGACGTCGGGCCCGAAGGTCACCAGCGTGGCGTTGGGGCAGGTCTCGTAGAGCCGGTCCATGGTCGGGGTGCGGGCGAGCTTGGGAGCGTTGAACGCGGTATCATCACGGAGGCCCCATCCATCGAGAATGGTCAGGACAACGGGTTTCGGCGTGGTCATGTGAGCGGCCCTCCTGCTGCGGTCAGGGGAGGCTTAGCAGGGTTGCGGGGGGATGTGGAGAGGATGCGGCACCGCGGCACGGGAAGCGGTGGTTGGTGCGGAGAGATCGGGCGGCCTCGGTCGCTACGCGCATGGTCGCTACCCGTCATGCGCCCACAGAGCGTGCCCACCGGAGGAACCACAGCAAGCCTACGCGAAGCCGCGCAAGCGCCGGACCGTGGGCTGGCGCTGCGACGTCCGAACCTCTCGATTTATCCCTGCCAGATCCGAAGGACCCCGACACGATGAGCGGGCGTCAACAAAGCGCCAGACCGCCGGGACGGTCCGGCGCTTGCGCGGCGGCCTACGGCCTTGTTCCGCGCGGGCCCCAGCTTGCGGCAAACTGGCACGCAACATATGCTACTCGCCAAATCGCTGAGTGAGATTGATGCGCCTTCAAGACAACGGCATGGACCTGTTTTACATTGATGAGTCGAACGACGGCACCAACTACGTTGTGACTGCAATTACCGTCCCATTCCTTCGGCCATCGCCGTACGGAGGCTTTGACATCGTCTGGCCTGATTATTTGAATGGACTGAAGGCTTGGAGAAAGGAGCTTTACAGAAAGCACACAATTCCCGAAAGCCATGAACTTCACGGGTCAAAGCTGGCCAAACGCCGCGGGAACTTCAAGTTTGGCAACCGGCAATTCTCGCATGAAGAAGCCATAAGTGCCTACCGTGATGCGTTATCTGGTCTTAGCTTTCTTGGTGCGCCGTCAATCATGAGTGTTTCCGGCCACCGGGGCCGAACCCTATACGGCGAGCAGAGGCTGCTTCGCGTGATGCATGCCCTATTTCAGCGCATGCGCATGCAGTGTCGCCAGCGAGGCGTGAATGCGATGACTTTCTTTGATGAAGGCCACCCCGAATACCGCTCTCTTTACCGAAAGGCAAAGCTCTATCTGCCGACCGGCTCCGCTAACGGAGAAACAATCAATCGACCTCTAGAGATGTTCATTAAGGACGGAAACTTCAAAAATTCAAAGTACTGCGGATTTACGCAGATTGCAGATCTTGTGTCTTACTGCGTGCTTCAAAAAACGCGACACGAACGCGGGCAGTCGGATTTATCGATGAAAGATATCGCTGATGCGTATGCGTGCATTCCCGATGAAGTGATTAACAAACGGGTCTCGGGCAATCATGCAGACGGAATTGTAAGACTTTCGTAGAAATTGAGGAGCGGGGCACTAGACCCCGCTCGGGCAGCTGCTCCGGCATGATGCGATGCCATCACGAACTGCGATTCGATCATGCCCGTTACAACTGCATCTTGCAAGAGTCAAGTTATTCAATTTTTATCAACAGAACTGCACACAGCGCCCTCACCCCTGCAGCGACTTCACCACGATCTCGCCTTCCTCGCGCGACCGCATTGCCATCACCGCGGCGTGGGCGCCGGCGGCGGTGGTGTAGTAGGGGATCTTGTCGTAGAGCGCGACCGAGCGGATCTCGCGGCTGTCCTCGACCGAGGCAGCGCCCTCGGTGGTGTTGAGCACCAGCTGGATGCCGCCGTCCTTCATCATGTCGACCACGTTGGGACGGCCCTCGTAGACCTTCTTGACCACCTCGCAGGCGATGCCCGCGGCTTCGAGGAACTTCGCCGTGCCGCCGGTGGCGATCAGCTTGAAGCCCATGCCCGAGAGCACCTGCGCCGCCTCGATCATCTGGTCGGTCTTGTCGGCGTCCTTGATCGAGAAGAACACGTTGCCCTCGGTCGGCAGGTGGGTGCCCGCGCCCATCTGCGCCTTCAGGAAGGCGCGCGGGAAGGAGCGGTCCCAGCCCATGACCTCGCCGGTCGAGCGCATCTCCGGCCCGAGGATGGTGTCGACGCCCGGGAAGCGGGCGAAGGGGAGCACGGCCTCCTTGACCGAGTACCAGGGCATGTTCGGGTCGGCGAGGGTCATCGGATCCGCCATCGGCACGTCGGTGGTGTCGTAGTCGGTGTCCGCGGCGTAGCCCTCGCGCAGCGGGAAGTTGGACAGCGGCTCGCCGGCCATGATCCGCGCCGCGATGGAGGCGATGGCCGAGTCCGTCGCCTTGGCGACGAAGGGCACGGTGCGCGAGGCGCGCGGGTTGACCTCGATGAGGTAGATCTCGTCGTCCTTGATCGCGAACTGCACGTTCATCAGACCGACCACGCGCAGGGCACGCGCGAGCGCCACGGTCTGCTCCTTGATCCGGTCGATGACCTCGGCCGAGAGCGAGTAGGGCGGCAGCGAGCAGGCGCTGTCGCCCGAGTGCACGCCGGCTTCCTCGATGTGCTGCATGATGCCCGCCACGTGCACGTTCTCGCCGTCGCAGAGCGCGTCCACGTCGAGCTCGGTCGCACCCGAGAGGTAGCTGTCGAGCAGCACCGGGCTGTCACCCGAGACCACCACGGCCTCGTTGATGTAACGCTCGAGGTGGGCCATGTCGCGGACGATCTCCATCGCCCGGCCGCCCAGCACGTAGGAGGGGCGGATCACCAGCGGGAAGCCGATGTCGTCGGCGATGGCCAGCGCCTGCGCGTCGGTCGAGGCGATGCCGTTCTTCGGCTGCTTGAGACCCAGCTGGTTGACCAGCGCCTGGAACCGCTCGCGGTCCTCGGCGAGGTCGATGGCGTCGGGCGTGGTGCCGAGGATCGGGATGCCCTCGGCCTCGAGCGCGTTGGCAAGCTTGAGCGGGGTCTGGCCGCCGAACTGCACGATGACGCCGTGCAGGGTGCCGCGCTCGAGCTCGACGCGGAGGATCTCCATCACGTGCTCGAAGGTCAGCGGCTCGAAGTACAGCCGGTCCGAGGTGTCGTAGTCGGTCGACACGGTCTCGGGGTTGCAGTTGATCATGATCGTCTCATAACCCGCGGCGGTCAGCGCGAAGCAGGCGTGACAGCAGCAGTAGTCGAACTCGATGCCCTGACCGATCCGGTTCGGACCGCCGCCGAGGATGACGACCTTCTTCTTGTCCGAGGGACGCGCCTCGCATTCCACCTCGCCCATCATCGGCATCTCGTAGGTGGAGTACATGTAGGGCGTCTGCGCCTCGAACTCGGCGGCGCAGGTGTCGATGCGCTTGAACACGGCGGTGACGCCGAGCGAGGTCCGGCGGTTGCGCACGTCCTTCTCGGAAAAGCCCGTGAGCTTGGCGAGGCGCGCGTCGGTGAAGCCCAGCATCTTGAGCTGGCGCATGCCGCCCTCGTCCTGCGGCAGGCCGGCGGCGCGGACCTCTTCCTCGGCCTCGACGATCTCGCGGATGCGGGCAAGGAACCACGGGTCGAACATGGTGACGCCGTGGATCTCGTCATCCGACAGCCCGTGGCGCATCGCCTGCGCGATGGTGCGCATGCGGTCCGGGGTCTGCTGGCTGATCGCCTTGATGACGGCGGATTTCTCGGGAGCGCCCTCGATCTCGACCTCGTCGAAGCCGGTGAGGCCCGATTCCATCGACGTCAGCGCCTTCTGCAGCGACTCGTGGATGGTGCGGCCGATGGCCATCGCCTCGCCCACCGACTTCATCGCGGTGGTGAGGTAGGGCTCGGAGCCCGGGAACTTCTCGAAGGCGAATTTCGGGATCTTGGTGACCACGTAGTCGATGGTCGGCTCGAAGGAGGCCGGCGTCACCTTGGTGATGTCGTTGTCGAGCTCGTCCAGCGTGTAGCCCACGGCGAGCTTGGCGGCGATCTTGGCGATGGGGAAGCCTGTGGCCTTGGAGGCCAGCGCCGAAGAGCGCGACACCCTCGGGTTCATCTCGATCACGACCATCCGGCCGTTCTCGGGGTTCACCGCCCATTGCACGTTGGAACCGCCGGTCTCGACGCCGATCTCGCGCAGCACGGCGATCGAGCCGTTGCGCATGATCTGGTATTCCTTGTCGGTGAGCGTCAGCGCCGGCGCCACGGTGATCGAGTCACCGGTGTGCACGCCCATCGGGTCGACGTTCTCGATGGAACAGACGATGATCGCGTTGTCCGCCTTGTCGCGGACGACCTCCATCTCGTATTCCTTCCAGCCCAGCAGCGACTCGTCGACGAGGATCTGGTTCACCGGCGAGGCGTCCATGCCGGTGCGGCAGAAATGGATGTAGTCCTCGCGGTTGTAGGCCACACCGCCGCCGGTGCCGCCCAGGGTGAAGGCGGGGCGGATGATCGCCGGAAGACCGATGTCCTCGAGCGCCTCGAGCGCGATGGCGACGCCGGCGTCGAGGTCGGCCTTGCCGTTGTCCTTCTTCGGCGCGGTGACGATGGTGGCGGCCGGGTTCTCGAGCCCGATGCGGTCCATCGCCTCGCGGAACAGGGCGCGGTCCTCGGCCATCTCGATGGCCTCGCGCTTGGCACCGATCATCTCGACGCCGAACTTCTCGAGCACGCCCATTTCCTCGAGCTTCAGCGAGGTGTTGAGGCCGGTCTGGCCGCCCATGGTCGGCAGCAGCGCGTCGGGGCGCTCCTTCTCGATGATCTTGGCGACGACCTCGGGGGTGATCGGCTCGATGTAGGTGGCATCGGCGAGCTCGGGGTCGGTCATGATCGTGGCCGGGTTCGAGTTCACCAGGATCACCCGGTAGCCTTCTTCGCGCAGGGCCTTGCAGGCCTGGGCGCCGGAATAGTCGAATTCGCAGGCCTGACCGATGATGATGGGCCCTGCGCCGATGATCATGATGGATTTGATATC
>NZ_JAATOS010000411.1:0-3499 GCF_011806505.1 Salipiger sp. HF18
GCGAGACCGAGGCGCAGACCTACATGCAGTATCTTGCCGATCGCGTCGCGCTCCGGGGCGTGACCTTCCCCTGATCTACAATGGGGTGTTGAACGCCCCGTTCAACTACCCTGCAACGGAGCGTGTTTAAACGGGGCAGGGCGGCGGGGTGCCATGCGGTCCCGGTTGGGACCAGGTGGGACGCGGGGTGGGATCGGATGGGGCGGTGGGATGGGATGGGACGGGAAATCCCGTGGAAACCCTTGGCGGCCCGCTCAGAACGCTCGAAACGCCCCGATCCCGAAAAACGCGTTGCTGTAAACTTCGCCGTAAATCACTGCAAGTTTGAGCGTCACGCTACAACAGCTACAACTACAGCCATCCGCCCACGCGCTTGGGAAACCATGGGACAGAGGGGGTGGGAATTCATGGTCTGAGGTGCCCAACCGCTTGAGGTGATTCACGAAGTACCGGCCTGAAGGGACCCTGAACCACGATTCCGAGGCTTTTGCGGCACAGTTTTCAATCTCTGTCCCGAGTCGGGTTACGAAGCCCATGGTGCTCCTGCAGTTTTTTTGGGAAACGGTGGGCGCAACGAAGATCACGCCGGCGTGACTATATCTGGTGCTCAGCTGCTTTCAGCTTACCACATATTCGTGAATGTGGCGGCGGGAACACACAAAATGTAGTTTTCCACAGGCGCTGTGGACAACATTTCGTGGTGTGGACCCGAAAAAAACCGTTGCTTCCCATGATTTCCCATGAGATACCTTTAACCACGATGAGGGACGGGACAGAGGGCGAAAACGCTCCGCACACAATCCCAAAAAAAATAAACCAGAGCAGGTTCATACAGGCACCCGCCCTTCATCGTGACGACAGAATCCGGCGCGCGAGCGAGCAGAACATCCCCCCAGGTGGCGCGCGCAGCTGGACAAGCCCGTAAACGGGTCAAGGCGGCGGGTTGATCGGTGGCAGCAGATCAACCCGCCGTATTTCGTTTCAGGGGGTCGAGTAGGGACAGTGAGCCGCAGGCCAAGGTTCAGAGGCGAGAGTCGGCACAAGGTCGACGGAAAGGGCAGGGTCTCGATTCCTGCGACCTTCCGTCGTGTGCTCGAAGCCGGCGACCCGGACTGGTCGGGCGGCGAGAACCCCAATTTCGTCATGGTCTACGGCAACCCCGCCTACAACTTCATCGAATGCTACACCATCGCCGAGATCGAGCGGATCGAAGACCGCATCGACGCGATGGAGCACGGTGACGAGCGCGATGCGCTGGAAGAGATCTACTCGGCAAACGTGGTCAACGCGACGGTCGACGACACCGGCCGCATCGTCCTGCCCGCCAAGCTGCGCGAGCGCTTCGGCATCGGCAGTGAGGCGGCGCTGGTGGCCTCGCTGAACACCTTCCGCATCTGGGATGCCGAGCAGTACGATGCGCAGAAGCAGGTGCGGTCGGAGAACCTCAAGTCGGAACTCCCGCGCAACCCGCTCTCGCTGCTCGGCAAGGAGGCACAATAAATGGCACCCGCGGCGGACACATCTGACAACGCGCCGCACGTCCCGGTCCTGCTCCGGCCCCTGCTCGACGCGGTGGCGCCGGTCTCGGGGACCTGGGTCGACGGCACCTTCGGGGCGGGGGGGTACTCCCGCGGCCTGCTCGAGGCGGGCGCGGACAAGGTCATCGGCATCGACCGCGACCCGCTCGCGCATCGCATGGCGGCCGAGTGGATCGGCAGCTACGGCGGCCGGCTCGAGCTGGTCGAGGGCAACTTCGCGGACATGGACCAGTACGTGAGCGGCGCCGACGGCGTGGTGCTCGACCTCGGGGTCTCGTCCATGCAGCTCGACATCGCCGAGCGCGGCTTCTCGTTCCAGAAGGACGGGCCGCTCGACATGCGCATGGAACAGGCCGGCGAAAGCGCCGCCGAGCTGGTCAAGCGGCTCGACGAGACGACGCTGGCGGACGTGCTCTATACATACGGTGAGGAACGGGCCTCGCGCCGCATCGCGCGGGCCATCGTCAAGGCGCGCGAACAGGAGCCCATCGAGACCACGGCGCGGCTGAGCGCCATCGTCGAGGCCTGCCTGCCGCGCCCGAAACCGGGGCAGAGCCACCCGGCCACCCGCAGCTTCCAGGCGCTGCGCATCGCGGTCAACGACGAGTACGGCGCACTCTGGCGCGGGCTCATGGCCGCCGAAAAGGCGCTGAAGCCGGGCGGTTTTCTCTGTGTGGTGACCTTCCACTCGGTCGAGGACCGCATGGTCAAACGCTTCCTGCAGGCGCGCTCGGGCCGGCTTGGCGCGGTGAGCCGCTATGCCCCCGTGGTCGAGGCCGAGGAGCCGCAGTTCGTCACCATGACGCGCAAGGCCATCGGCCCCGACGACGACGAGCTCGCCGCCAACCCGCGCTCGCGCTCGGCCCGGCTGCGCATCGGACAGCGCACCTCGGCGGATCCGGGCGACGTGTCTCCCGACACCCTGAACATGCCTCAACTGAGGGGGAAACGCTGATGCGCACCATGCTCTATGTGACCACCTTCCTCGGCCTGATCGGGCTCGCCTTCTGGGCCTATCGCGAGAATTACCAGACGCAGGCGGCGCTGGACCACGTGGCCGACCTGCACGGCGACATCGCCGATGCGCGGGCGCGGCTGGCGATCCTCAAGGCGGAATGGGCCTATCTCAACCGCCCCGACCGGCTGCGCGAGCTCTCCGAGATCAACTTCGAGCGGCTGGGCCTGCTGCCGATGCGCCCCGAGCAGTTCGGCAAGGTCGACCAGGTGTCCTTCCCGCACGTGCCGCTGGTGGTGACCGACGCCATCGAGGTGACCAGCGCAAACGCCGCCGCCGCCGACGAGGAGCTGTGGCCATGACCCGGACACCGCTGCGCCCGCTGGCGCGCATCCTTCAAGCCCGCAGCAACGGCGAGAACCCCGACGCCATCGAGCGCGAGAACCTGCGCATCCGCCACGAGCAGATGCGCGACAAGGCGCGCGTGCGCGCCGAGGGGCGTCTGCTGGTCATGGGCGCGATGTTCTTCTGCGCCTTCGTGGTGATCGGCGCCCGGATGGGTCTGCTCTCGGCCACCGAGCCGAGCGAGCCGCGGGCCCGGGCCACTGGTGCCTCGATCATCGCGAGCCGCGCCGACATCACCGACCGCCGCGGCCGGCTGCTGGCGACCAACATGGAGACCCACTCGCTCTACGCCCACCCGCAGCAGATGATCGAACCGCTGCGCGCGGCGAAGGAGCTGAAGGCGATCTTCCCGGATCTCGACGAAGAGCGGATGGTCAAGGACTTCACCGACGAGAAACGCAAGTTCCTCTGGGTCCGCAAGAAGATCAGCCCCGAGCAGATGCAGGCGGTGCACGAAATCGGCGAGCCCGGCCTGTTGTTCGGCCCGCGCGAGATGCGGCTCTATCCCAACGGCGCCATCGCGTCGCACATCCTCGGCGGCGCCAGCTTCGGCCGCGAGGGCGTCGACTCGGCCGAGGTGGTGGGCACCGCGGGCATCGAG
>NZ_JAATOS010000412.1:0-3495 GCF_011806505.1 Salipiger sp. HF18
TTCCGGGCGAGATGTTCCGGCTCTACCATGCGTACAAGTCGGACGAATGGGCGCGCTTCCTGTCTACCGTCACCGACTGGGACAAGGAGACCCAAATGGAGTGCCTGCCGTGAGCACCGGGACGCTTTTCGCGGACGCGCCGTTTCTCGACGTGTCTAACCCCGCCTTCTCGCTCCGCTCCGCGCCGGTGCGCGCGGCGAGGGCGCGCAGCTGGTACGCGCGCACGCCCTACGGTCTCGCGGTGCTGCGCCACAAGGAGATGGGCGAACTGCTGACCCACGAGGCGCTGATCCAGGGCAGCCACGCCTGGCCCGCGCTCAACGGCGTGACCGGCGGGGTCTTCGCGGACTGGTGGAACAAGTCGATCCTGGTGACCGAGGGCGACGACCACTGGCGCCTGCGGCGGCTGGTGAATCCGGCCTTCTCGCCGAAGATCGTGAAGACGCTGATGGGGGATTTCGAGCGCATCGCCAACGATCTCGCCGACGGGTTCATCGACCGCGGCACCTGCGATTTCATGGCCGAGTTCGCCGACCCCTACGCGGCACGGGTGCTGTGCCTGCTGCTGGGCCTGCCCGAAAGCGAAGCGCCCTTCATTCTGCGCACCTCTGCCACCATGGGGCTGGCGCTGGGCGTGAACTTCCCCAACCTCGTAGACGAGATCGAGGCGGCCACCGTCGAGCTGGGCGGTTTCATCTCGGAGGTGCTGAAGGCGCGCGAGGCCAACCCCGGCGACGACATCCTCTCGGTCATGGTGCAGGCCCGCGACGAGGGCGACCGGCTGTCGCATGAGGAACTCTGGAACCTTGCGCTGATGCTGGCCTTCGCCGGCGTGGACACCACCCGCAACCAGCTTGGACTGGGGATGTCGATGTTCGCCGACCACCCCGGGCAGTGGGAGGCGCTGGCCGCCGATCCCTCGCTCGACATGGCGGCGGCGACCGAGGTGATGCGGATGCGACCGACCATCACCTGGGTCTCGCGCGAGGCGACGCGCGACTTCGACTACGGTGGCATCACCATCCCGCGCGGTACCGTGCTGCACCTCTACTCCGAGAGCGCCGGCACCGATCCCGCCGTGATGGCCGACGCGCCCTTCGACATCACCGGGAAACGCGCCCGCAACTATGGCTTCTGCGGCGGCGTGCACCATTGCCTCGGCAACCTCGTGGCGCGCAACGACATGGCGGTGGCCTACCGGGTGCTCTCGGCCCGCATGACCGCGCCGGTGGTGGGCGAGGGGGCGACATGGCTCGCCGACAGCGGCAACACCGGGCCCATCGCGCTGCCGATCACCTTCGCGCCGCGCTGAAGCGGGGGCGGTGCGCCTGGTGACGGGGGCAGGAGTGAGGGGCCAGCCCCTCACACTCCCCGGAGTTTAGGGGCAAGATGAAGGGCGGACGCGGCGCTGGGGGCGTCTGGCGGTGTGCGTTTTGATTTGGAGGGGCGCTGCTGGCGGGGCGTTTTGATTGAGGTGGGCGCTGCTGGCGTGGAGTTTTGATTGAGGTGGGTGCGGCTTCTTTGGGTGGGGTCTGGTGTGGGTATTGGCGCGGAGCGTCGGCTGATGTGATGGCGGGGGTCGCGGCGTCAGGGCGGTTTGGTGATGGTTTTCGGATTTGGTGGGGTTTGGCCGGATTGGGTCTGCGGATTGGGCTCACGCGCTGGGTGGCCCTGGGTCCTGGGGCTGTGCTTGTGGTCTTTCTGGCTGCGTGGCGGCGCTGGGCGGGTCTCGGGGGCTATGCCGGTGCCCACCGGTGTCAGAGGGCCGCGTCGATCTTCTCTGCGCCGAGGGCAGCGATGAGGATCGGGGCGGCACTGGTGTTGCCGCCGACGATCCTCGGCATCACCGAGGCGTCCGCGACCGAGAGCCCGGAGATGCCGTGCACGCCCATGGTCGCGGGGTCGAACACCGCCAGCGCGTCGGGGCCCGATCTGGCGGTGCCGACGGGGTGGTAGATCGGATCCGCCGTCCGCCGCGCCAACCGGTCGAGATCCGCGTCGCTGGCAGCGGCGGGGCCGGGGAGCAGCTCCGTGCCCGCGAAGCGCGCGAGGCCGGGCTGGCGGCAGAGCGCGCGCAGCATCTTCAGCCCGCCGCGCAGGGCGATGCGGTCCGTCTCGGCGGCGAGGGAGTTCGGGTCGATCAGCGGCGCGTCGCGGGGATCGTTGGAGCCGATGGTCAGTCGCCCCCGGCTCTCGGGCTGCAGCTGGGTCTCGTCGATGGCGAAGCCGTGACCGCGGTCTTCGGCGGTGGCGCCGTCGAAGGCCAGCATGTTGATGGAATGAAGCTGCGTGTCCGGCCTGCCACGGCCCGCGCCGAGGCGCAGGAACGCGCCGGCCTCGAGCCCGTGTTGGGTGCCGACGCCCTTGCCGGTGATGAGCCACCCGGCGCCGACCTTGAGTGCGTTCGGAAACGTCGCATGGCCCCAGAGCGACAGCGGCTCGGTCATTCGGTGCTTGACCTTCACCTGGAGGTGGTCTCGTGCGAGGTTCTCGCCCACGCCGGGCAGGTCCGCGCGCAGCGGGATGCCGAGCGGGCGCAGCAGCGGGGGGCGATGCCCGTGTGCAGCAGCAGGTGCGGCGTGCCGATGGCACCGGCGCTGAGGACCTCGTGGCCGGCGGCGAGCTGTTCCTCGCCGGAGGGCGTCATCACCCGCAGCCCGTCGATGCGGGGGCCGTCGCCGGTGAGGCGCAGCACCTCGACGCGACTCCTGATCTCGAGGTTGGGACGGGACTAGGCGAGGCCGAGATAGGTCTTGGCGCTGCTCCGCCGCTTGCCGTCCTTCACGTTCATGCGGAAGAGGCCGAAGCCCTCGGCCTGGCCCTCGACCGTCTCCCGCACCGGGTCGCCAATCTGGCCGCCCGCCTCGACGAAGCTCGCGCAGGGCAGCGTCGATGGTGTCGGTGTCGGGCTGATTGCGCCCGCCGCCCGCGTAATGTCCCCAGACCGGGTCGATGACGCGCAGCTCGGCGTTTGGCATGGCGGCCACCTCGCGCGCGTTGTCCTCGGGCGGGAAGTGGAAATCCGTGCGGCAGGGCAGGACGATGGATCTCGCGGTGATCGCCGCCAGCGCCGCCCCCCGGTCGCCGTTGCAGAGCGGGTTGGCCGAGATGTCGCAGGCCTGCCAGGTGCGGATCGCGACAGCATGTCGTTGGCGGCGAGCCCGTAGCACACGCGTCCCAGGTGTTCTTGAGGTAGCCCTCGAGCGTCACGAAACCCATGCCGCGCCAGAGCTACCGCCGGAACCACGTCGAGCGCCATGCCGGGGCCGATCGGGAATTCGTTGTCCGCATGCGAGCCGCCGTAGCGGGTGGTTTAGACGATGATGTTTTCCCATGCGGAATTGAGCCGCCCGAAGGTGGCGTAAGGCGAGCCCGACGTCGGGCAGGGTGATGCCGCATTGCAGGTGCCGCGCCAGGCATCGAAGATGTCTTAGGGGGTCAGCTCCGCGCTCATGCCGCCACCCCCGACGAGATGCCGCATTCCCGGCACCAGTT
>NZ_JAATOS010000413.1:0-518 GCF_011806505.1 Salipiger sp. HF18
CTCGCAAAGAGGCGGATGCTCCGAATCGCCCGGTTGTCTTGCCGGGACCTTTTTCCCGGAACGCTTGCGCAGCCACGCTTCCCAGAACGGCCACCACGAGCCTTCGTGGTAGTCCGCGCTGTCCTGCCACTCGTCCGCCGAGAGCTTGAGATCGGGGTTCAGGTAATGGCCGTACTTCTTCTTGCTGGGCGGATTGACGATGCCGGCGATATGGCCGGATTCCGACAGCACGAAGGTCTTGGAGCGCGAGCCCATCTTCTGCACGCCGCGGTAGCAGTCCTTCCACGCGGCGATGTGGTCGGTCTCGGCGGTGATCGAGATCAGCGGCACGTCGACGTCGCGCAGGTCGAGCGTCTCGCCCATGAGCTCGAAGCGGCCCTCGGCGAACTCGTTCTTCTGGCACAGGCCGCGCAGGTACTGGATGGTCATCCGTCCGGGCAGGTTGGCGCCGTCGCCGTTCCAGTAGAGCAGGTCGAAGGCGGGCGGGGTCTCGCCCATCATGTAGGAGCGGATCGCGG
>NZ_JAATOS010000414.1:0-2931 GCF_011806505.1 Salipiger sp. HF18
AAAAAAAAAACGCGACATGATGAAGCTCTTGAGGATACCGCTGGCCTCGATCTCCTTCTCGATGCCGTCCACGAAGTCGTTCTGCAGGAACGGCACGAACTCGCCTTGGTCGCTGAAGTCGGTGAGCGCGGTGAAGAAGGTCGCCGACTTCACCTGCTTGTCGCCGCGCTTCTTCAAGAGCGACAGGGTCAGCGCCAGCGTGGTGCCGGCGATGCAGTAGCCGGTGACGTTGACCTGCTCGGTGCCGCAGATCTCGCGCACGACGCGCATGGCGGTGAGGTAGCCGTCCTCGATGTAGTCCTCGAGCCCGACGTCGCGGTAGCTCTCGTCGGCGTTGACCCAGCTCACCACGAAGAGCGTGTAGCCCTGGTCGACGATGTAGCGGATCAGGCTGTTCTGCGGCTTGAGGTCGAGGATGTAGAACTTGTTGATCCACGGCGGGAAGACCACCATCGGGGTCTCGTGCACCTGCTCGGTGGTGGGGGAGTACTGGATGAGCTCCATCATCCGGTTGCGCCAGACCACCTTGCCCTCGGCGGTGGCGATGTTGCCGCCGACCTCGAAGGCCTCTTCGTCCACGAGTCGGACCACCAGCTCGCCGTTGTTGGCCTCGAGATCCGCGACCAGATTCTCGAGCCCCTTCACGAGGCTCTCGCCCTCGGTCGCGACCGCCTTCTGCAGCGCGTCGGGGTTGGTCGCGAAGAAGTTCGTCGGCGCCATCATGTCGGTGATCTGCTGGGCGAAATACCGCAGGCGGTGCTTTTCCTTGGGATCCATCTCCTCGATCTGGTCGACCGCGTCGCGGATCGCCTCGGAGTTGATGAGATACTGCTGCTTGATGAAGTTGAAATAGGGGTGGCTGTCCCAGAGCGGGTTGCCGAAGCGCTTGTCGGTGGGCCCGGTGTCGGCGGGCGGGGCGAGCTTGCCCTCGGCCAGCGCCTGCTGCGCTTCCATGAAGTGGTTCAGGGACTTGCCCCAATACCCCACCTGCTGCTCGAAGACTTTCGCCGGGTTCTTCAGCCACTCCTGCCAGTACGCCTGCGCCGCCTCTGCATAGAGCAGGGGGTCGGGGCCGTGCAGCGCCTGGTTGATGGGTTTCCGGTGCGCCAGCGCCTCGATCAGGCGCTGTGAAAGCGCCTCGATCTTCGCGAGGTTTGTTTCGAATGTTTCGCGCTCCGAGCTGATGACGCCTGCTTTTGTTGTCATGGCCACGAATCCCCCCTATCTTCCTCCCTCGGAAGAATAACGATGCCGCTGGCTAGGGCAAAGCGGCGAATTGGTTTGACGCCGAGGCGGTCCTGGTTGCAAAGGAGGGGGCAACCCGGGACACGTAAGCTTTGGCGGGTCACGATACAGGAGAACTCGCACATGCGATTCATGGCGACCTACGACCTGATGGAATCCCTTCGCAACACCAACCAGTGGTTGGGGGCCACGGCCAAGGCAATGGCCTCGTACCCGGCACTGGCGGCGCTTCCCAACCCGGCGATCACCTGGATGGCCGCCTGGGGCGAGGTGACCGAGCGCAGCTTTCAGCGCATGGTGGTGAAACCCAGCTGGGGCATCCGCACCATCACCTGCAACGACGGCAAGGACCACCTCGTGCAGAAGGAGACGGTGCTCGAGAAGGACTTCGGCAACCTGATCCACTTCAACGTGCTCGAGCGCGAGGAGAAGGCCCGCAAGATCCTCGTGGTGGCGCCGATGTCGGGCCACTACGCGACGCTGGTGCGCTCGACGGTGATCTCGCTGATCCCCGACGCCGAGGTCTACGTCACCGACTGGAAGAACGCCCGCGACATCCCGGTGAGCTGCGGCAAGTTCGACATCGAGGACTACACGCTGTACCTCGTCGAGTTCATGCGCCACCTCGGCCCCGAAACCAACGTCATCGCGATCTGCCAGCCGGCGCCGCTGACGCTGGCGGCGACCGCCTATCTCGCCGACATCGACCCCGACGCGCAGCCGCGCACCATGACGCTGATCGGCGGCCCGATCGACCCCAACGCGACCCCCACCGAGGTCACCGATTTCGGCCACCGGGTCACCATGGGCCAGCTCGAGGAATCGATGATCCAGCGGGTCGGCTTCAAGTACAAGGGCGTGGGCCGGCTGGTCTATCCCGGGCTGCTGCAGCTCTCGTCCTTCATCGCGATGAACATGGATCGCCATTCCAAGGCCTTCAACGACCAGATCATGCGGGTGGCCCATGGCGATGCCACCGACCACGACGCTCACAACCGCTTCTACGACGAGTATCTCGCGGTCATGGACATGCCGGCGGAGTTCTATCTCTCGACGGTGGAACGGATCTTCAAGAACGGCGAGATCGCCAAGAACCAATTCGTGGTGGCGGGCCGCAAGGTCGACATCGGCAAGATCACCGATGTCGCGGTGAAGACCGTCGAGGGCGCCGCCGACGACATCTCGGCCCCGGGACAATGCGTCGCGGCGCTCGATCTCTGCACCGGGCTGCCGGATGCGAAGAAGGCGAGCCATCTCGAGCCCAATGCCGGCCACTACGGCATCTTCGCGGGCAAGAGCTGGCGCAACAACATCCGCCCGCTGGTGCTCGATTTCATCGACGCCAACGCCGGCACGCCCCGCAAGAAGGCCGCGAACGCGGCCTGAGGGCTCTTGCGGATCGGGAATGATCCGGAGGTGCGCCCTTGCGGGCGCGCTTTCCGTCTCGGCCCCTCCTTGAGGGGCCTCGGGGGCTCTGTGGCCGGGGTGACGCCTTCGGGAATGCGTTGCGGACTTGGGGGAGGTCGTGCGGCGAGGGGCCAGCCCCTCGCGCTCCCCGGAGTTCAGGGGCAAGATGAAGGGCGGGCGTGGTCGCTTTGGCCCAGAGGTCGGTCAGGGGCGGCCGGTCAGAGGCCGTCGAAGGCGCAGAGGGCGTGGACGTCCATGTCGAGCGCCTCGAGCCGGGCG
>NZ_JAATOS010000415.1:0-3467 GCF_011806505.1 Salipiger sp. HF18
CACGCTCGGCGGCCTCTAAGGCCTCGATGACCCATGCCGGAACCTTGGTGCCGCAGGCCTCGGCAAAGCGGCGTGCGCCCTTCCAGTTCTCGATCGGCAGGATCCCCGGCACGATCTGTTTCTCGATGCCGGCCTTGGCGCAGGCATCGCGGAAGCGGAAGAAGGTCTCGGCCTCGAAGAAGAACTGGGTCAGCGCCTCGGAGGCACCGGCGTCGAGCTTGCGCTTCAGCCACTCCACGTCAGCGGCGGCATTGGCGGCCTCGGGGTGCACGTCGGGGTAGGCGCCGACGCGGATGTTGAAATCGCCGGTCTTGCGCAGCGCCTCGATCAGCTCGACCGAGCTGCCGAAGCCCTCGGGGTGCGGGGTGAAGCCCGAGGCACCCTTGGGCGGATCGCCCCGCAGCGCCACGATGTCCTTCACGCCGGCGTCGCGGAACTGCTCGGCGATGGCGAGGGTCTCGGCCCTGGTGGCGTCGACGCAGGTCAGGTGCGCCGCGACCCGCAGGCCCGAGTGCTTGTGCAGGGTGGCCACGACATCGCGGGTGAGCTCGCGGGTGGTGCCGCCGGCACCGTAGGTGACGGAGACGAAGTTCGGTTTCAGCGGGGCCAGCGCCTGGACGGTGTCCCAGAGACGGAACGTCGCCTCTATGTTGCGCGGCGGGAAGAATTCGAACGAGATTTCGGGGCGTTTCATGCCGGGATCCTCATTTTTGCTGGGATCCTTGTTGCACAAAGGGCATTGTGAGACAAACTCATAAATCTCAAGAACAACATGAGCGAAACACTGGGATGCATATCGAATTCCGTCACCTGCGCACGATCAGGGCGATCCACGAGGCGGGCGGCCTGGCCCGTGCGGCGGACCAGCTGAACATCACGCAGTCGGCTTTGTCCCATCAGATCAAGGGGCTGGAGGATCAGGCAGGCATCGAGCTTTTCGTGCGCCGCTCCAAGCCCATGCGGCTGTCGGCGGCGGGGCTGCGGCTTCTGCGGCTGGCCGAGCAGGTGCTGCCTCAGGTCGAGGCGGCGCAGGCCGAGTTCGCGGGGCTGCGGGCGGGGCGCTCGGGACGGCTGCACATCGCCATCGAGTGCCACGCCTGTTTCGAATGGCTGTTCCCGGTGCTCGAGGCCTTTCGCAAGCACTGGCCCGACGTCGACGTGGACATCCGCCCGGGGCTCGCCTTCGACGCGCTGCCGGCGCTCGAGAAGGAGGACGTGGACGTGGTGATCTCCTCCGACCCCGAGGACCTCCCCAACATCGTCTTCACGCCGCTCTTCGACTACAGTCCTGTCTTCGTCGCCGCCTCGGCGCATCCGCTGGCCGCCAAGCCCTATGTCGATGCGCAGGATTTCCGTGGCGAGACGCTCATCACCTATCCGGTGGACCGGGCGCGGCTCGACGTGTTCTCGCAGCTCCTGAGCCCCGCCAAGGTCGAGCCCTCCGCGATTCGACAGGTCGAACTGACCGCGGTGATCCTGCTGCTGGTCGCGTCGAACCGCGGCGTGGCGGTGCTGCCCGACTGGGTGGTGCGCGAGGTGAAGTACAATTCAGACTATGTCACCCGGCCGCTGACCAAGAAGGGGCTGCGCCGCACGCTCTATGCTGCGACCCGTTCGGGCGATCTGCAGAAACCCTACATGACCGATCTGATCCGCCTCGCCGGACAGGAGGCGACCCGCCTGCAAACGCAGTGAGCTGGCGCAGGGCACATGGGAAGGCGGATAGGTCCCGGCCTGCGGGCCGGGACGAGGAAATATGATTTCAGGTCAAAGTGTTTTCAGGTCGGACGCCATCATGCGGCCGTCACGACCTTCTTTCAGCTCGTAGCTAACCTTCTGGTTGTCCGCGAGCCCGGTGAGGCCAGAGCGTTCCACCGCGGAGATATGGACGAAGACGTCCTTGCCGCCCTCTTCGGGCGCGATGAAGCCGTAGCCTTTCGTGGTATTGAACCATTTCACGGTGCCGCTCGGCATGTTCCCGTGCTCCTTCCAAGTCTTTCATAAGTTTACCCCGGCCAGGCCGGGCGCCCCGTCACATTCGCCTTTCAGGAAGGGGGTGCGTTCACCGCCCTCCGGGATTGATCGTCGAAGGTCACAGCCAAAAGCGTTACACAGGCGATGTAAAAATCAAGAGAAACACCTCGCGCCCGCAGCAATCGGCGATAAATTGTGCGCACGAGGCAAAAGAAGAGGGCGAGATGAAACTCTACGGGCTCAAGAATTGCGACACGTGCCGCAAGGCATTGAAGGCATTGCCACAGGCAGAGCTGGTCGACGTGCGCGCCGACGGCGTGCCGGGCGATGTGCTGGCCGCGGCGCATGAGCGGTTTGGCGAAAAGCTCCTGAACACGCGCTCCACCACCTGGCGGGGGCTGTCGGAGGCAGAGCGCGTGGCGTCGCCGCTGGAACTGCTGGCGGCGCATCCCGCCCTGATGAAGCGTCCGCTCATCGTCGATGGCGATGCGATGCATCTGGGCTGGGACAAGTCGGTGCAGGAGGCGCTCGGCGTCGCCGCCTGACGGGCGCCGGTCAGAGGGCGGGGGACTGTCGCGGCGTCGCGAGCCGTGACAGTCCGCGGTCGAGCGCCAGCCAGCCTCCGCCCTTCAGCACCAGCGTGACCATCAGGAACATCCAGAGCAGCCGCTGATCGAGGATCATTGCGTCGGGCATGCGGTCGAAGAGCGCGCCCACGGTCTCGTCATGGGCGATGGCACCGTGACCATAAAGGTCGGTGAGGCTCTGTACCGTGACGAAGCCGATCATTCCCAGCGCCGCCAGCCGGGTGGCAAGCCCCAGAACCACCAGCAGCGGCAGCAGGAATTCTGCCCAGGTGCCGGCGACCGTCACCGCCCAGTGCAGGATGCCGAGCTGCGAGATGTCGTAGCCCGCAGCCTCGAGCTGGCGGGGGAAGATCTGTGCGTAGGCGCCGTCCGAGGGGATGATCAGCCCGAAGAGCCCGTCGCCGAGCTTGGTGCGGGCGGAACTCCAGAAATAGACCAGCAGCGTTGCGGCAAAGGTGAGCCGGGCGAGCAGGGGCAGCAGCCCCGTGGTGCGGATCTCGAGCCAGTCGGCGGTATCCTGGTAAAGCATGAAAAACCGGGTCATGAGATCAATCCCGTGATGGCGCCCTGACCGAGCAGCAGCGCGAGGGTGGGTGCGGGGTCGAAGCCCGCGCCGCATTGGGTGACGGCGGCACCGAGCGGCATGCCCGCCTTCAGCGCGAGGGCGAAGGCATGGCCGCGCTCGGGTAGGGCCGAGACCACCGGATCGAACTCGGGCCGGGTGACCACGATGTCCTGCGCGCCGGAGCTCGGCCGCTCGCGCGTCTCGCCAAGCGCGTAGCTGCGGATCTCGGCCAGCGGCCAGCGCGAGGCGATGAGCTGCACCGCGGGCGCAAGCGTGACGCGGGCCCGTTCCAGCGCCTCCTCGTCGAGGGCAAGCAGCTCGGCGGGCTCGATGGAGGCGGC
>NZ_JAATOS010000416.1:0-3465 GCF_011806505.1 Salipiger sp. HF18
CGAGGCGGGGCAGCTGGTGCTGTCCTACCAGATCTTCCGGGCCTGGGTCTCGGAATACCAGGCGCTGCCCGATCTGGACGCCAATGCCAACGCCGTCGCCATCCAAATGCTGAAGCTGGAGAACGAGGGCTGGATCCGCGATGTCTCGGTGGTCGAACCCTCCGAGCCGAGTTTCGATGTCCCGGCATGACACCGGCGCGATCACGGCGGCGCCGGGGCAGCGCGTCACGGTCCCGCTGGCGCCGCCCCGCGGCGTGGCGGTTATGCACCCCCTGACCGGGGGCGACGAGCTCGATCTCTCCGACGCTTTGGGACCGCTGACGCCGGTGGCGGCGGAAACCGCGCTGCTGCTTGCGGGGGGGGCGGAGCTCGACGGGCAGCCGGCCGATGGCGGGGCGCTGGATGGGCTGGTCGCGGGTGACCGCAACCGCCTGCTGCTGGCGCTGCTCTGCGCCAGCTACGGCGCGCCGGGGCATCTCATCATGACCTGCGAGGGAGAGGGCTGCGGCGCGGTGCACGAGGTGCCGTTCGAGGCGGCGATGTTCCTCGGCGCCGTACCCGACGTGTCGGACGGCACGGTCGAGACGGAGGAGGGGCCGCTTGGTCTCAGGCTTCCCACGGGGGCGGACATTGCCGCGAGCGGCGGCTCGGCGGCGCGGCTGCTGGCGCTCTGTGCCGACGGGCCGGTGGCGTCCGGCGCGGTGGCGCAGGCCGAGGTGTGGCTCGCCACCGCCGACCCATGCGCGGAAATCGCGCTTGCCGCCGAGTGCGACGCCTGCGGGGCGGTGATCGGCGGGCGGCTCGATCCGCTTGAGCTGCTGCGGGCCCGGGGGGGGCGCCGGGGCGGGGGGGCGGGGGGGGTCGGCCCGCTTGGGCTGCTGCGCGCGGGGAGGGGCCGCGGGGGGGGGGTGCTGGCGGAGTTCGACCTGCTCGCCCGCCGCTATCACTGGAGCGAGGCGGAATTGCTGGCGATGCCGGCCCACCGCCGCCGCCGCTACGTGCGCATGGTCTGGGCCGAAGGCGGCGCGACAGCGAGGGGGGCGGCATGACCGGGGTGTTCGGCCGCCTCGCCGCCCGCGCGACCGGGCAGAGCCCCGGCGGGCCACCGACCCTGCGTGCCGCGGTCCCCCCGCGCTTCGCCCCGCCAGAGGGGCCGGGTGGCGGCATGGGCTTCGGTACGGAGATCATGGCGGAGACCGAGGCGTCCGACGCAGAGGGCGGCTCAACGGCGCGCGGTGAGACGGGGCGCGATGCGGTCCCTCCACCGTCTCCGGAGCGTTCGGGGGAGGCGCCGGGAGCGCGTCCGGCGCCGACCGCCGGAACCGTCGTCACATCGGAAAGGGCGCAGAGGGCAGAGCCGGGCCGAGACCATCGGGCGATGTATCCCGAGGGGGCTAATCCGCCGGCTCCCAGGCAGGACATACCACAGGCTGGCTTGGCGCAAAGCAGGCGAGACCCCCTGTCAGGCGCAGACGCAGATGCAGATGCAGCGCGGCCCGAAGAGCCGCCGCACCCATCGTCGCCGGAGGGTCTCACCATGCCCCACGGTGCGATCCCGACCGGCACTGCCGAAAGGACGGCCGAGAGCCCCACCGACTCCTCCAACCCTGTCGCCACCCCCGCATCCAACACCGCCCGCACCGCGCGCAGGGACCAGGGCGCAGAGCCCCCAAACCGCCTCACCAGCGGCGACAGCGCGCATCCGGCCCGAACCGCCAGCCCCTCAACCGCCCAGCCCCCCGGTGTCCCGGCATTCCGCCATGAACCCACCGCGCCAGACCAAACGCCCCACGCCGACCTGGCTCCGCCCCCCGGCCTGAGCATCGGCCGCATCGACGTCCCCTTCGAGGCCCCGGCGCCGCAGCCCTCCGTCCCCCGCCGCAAGGCCCCCGAGCGCACCCGGGGCTTCGAGAAATACGCCCGTGCGCGGCTCGGGCAGCGGGGCTAGGGGGCGGCGATGGCGAGCTATCAGGTCATCGCCGCGGCGACCCGTTCGATCCGGACCCTGCTGCGCGACCGGATGGCCACCGGCGTCGGCGTCACGGTGGCGCCGCCCGACCAGACCGTCACCGGCTTCGACGGCGCGCGGGTGAACCTCTACCTGATCCAGGTGCTCGAGAACGCCAGCCTCAAGAACGACCACGGCCCGCATCGCGGCCCGCCGGGCAGCTACGGCCGTCCGCCTCTGTCGCTGAACCTGCGCTACATGCTGACAAGCCATTCCGACAGCGAGGTGATGCCTGAATCCGATCTGACCGCGCAGGAGATCCTTGGCGACGCGCTGCATGTCCTGCACATGTTCGGCGCCCGGATGCACGAGCTGATCCAGGAAAACCTCGTGCCGCCCGCGCTCAACGAGCCGATCCTCGACCCGCTGCTGACGCAGGAACCGGAGCGCTTCAAGCTGACGCTCTATCCCGCCTCGCTCGAGGACGTGACCAAGATCTGGTCCGCACTCAGCGAGGAGAACTTCCGCCGCTCGGTGATCCTCGAGGGCACCGTGGTGCAGATCGACGACACCGAGCCGGTGCGCGTCGCGCCTCCGGTGACCGAGCGCCGGATCTTCGCCACGCTCGCCCGGCGTCCCACCATCGAGCGGGTCTTCGTGACCCCGCCGCCGGGCCAGCCCGAGGCCGAGATGCGCGTGGCGGTGGGCGAGGAGATCACCATCGTCGCGCGCAATGCCGCGGCGGCGCGGATCTTCGTGCAGTTCGGCGACCTGCCGCCCCTGCGCGTGGTGCCCGCGCCGGACGGTCGGATCCGGGTGCGCGTGCCCGACGCGGTGCTCGACGTGGATGTCGACCCGCCGCTCAGCCAGCCGATCCTTCCCGCGCAGCAGCTCCAGCCCGGCACCCTGCAGATCCGCCTGATCGCCGAGCTGACGGTCGAGGGCGTCGCCGGGGCGCAGGGCCGCGGCACCCGGATCGAGGAGACCCGGCGTGTGCCCTCGAACATCGCGCTGATGCAGCTGGTGCCGCAGATCACCGCGGTGACGCCCGGCAATGGCGATGCGGGCACCGTTCTGACGGTGACCGGCACACGGCTCTGGCACCCCGGCGCGCACGAGGCGCAGGTGGTGCTGGGCGACGCCGGGATCGAGATCAACCGCCCGCCGCCCAACCCGCTGCTGCCGCCCGCGCCGGGTTCGGTGCAGGTGCCAGTCGCCGATGCCGAGCTGCCCGCGCAGGCGGCGGGCGACCCCGGCTACCGGGTCGCGGTGCTTGTCGATGGCGTGCGCAGCCGCGACGACGGCTTCACCTTCCACCTGGATCCCTGAGCGATGCCCGAGGCCGTCCACAAGCTGCGCCCCGCGCCCGATGCCGCCACCGAGCTGCCGCAGGTGCTGCGCTGGGTGCGGGGCGTGCTGGCGCGCAGTCCCGACGATGCGCTGCGCGAGGGGCTTTCGCTGCTCGACCCGCTGGCGCGGCAGTTCGCGCTGGCACCGGTGGACGAGGACCTGCTGCT
>NZ_JAATOS010000417.1:0-3463 GCF_011806505.1 Salipiger sp. HF18
GAAGCCTGCGGGCCGCTGTTCTCGTTCGAGGAGTGGCGCGCCGAGTGGGGCGATGCCGCCTGCGACGCCGCGCGCGAGATCATGGCGCAGCATGGACAGGCGGAGCTGGACGAGATCGGCCGGTTGCGGCCCTATCTCGAGGCCCGCGCCTGGGCGCTGCAGCTGGGCCGCCAGGGCGCGCCCGCCGAGCTGCGCTCGAAACGCGGCCGAGAGGCTGTCGAGTTCCTCGGCGACCGGCCGGGCTGGGAAGGCTTCTTCCGGATGCGCGCCTTCACCATGCGCCACCGCCGCTTCGACGGCAGCTGGACCGAACCGCTGCGGCGCGAGGCCTTCATGGCCTATGACGGCGCGCTGGTGCTGCCCTACGACCCCGAGACCGACCGGGTGCTGCTGGTCGAGCAGCTGCGCTTCGGCCCGACCCTGCGCGGCGATCCGCATCCGTGGGTGCTCGAGCCGGTGGCGGGGCTGGTCGATGCGGGCGAGAGCCCCGAGGTCTGCGCGCTGCGCGAGGCCGAGGAAGAGGCCGGCGTCAGCCTTCGCGACCTGCGGCCGATGATGAGGATCTACGCCTCGCCAGGCTATTCGACCGAGTACTTCCACTGTTTCCTCGGCTTCTGCTCGCTCAGCGAGCGCGACAATGGCGTCGGCGGGTTGGAAGAGGAAAACGAGGACATCCGAAGCCACGTCATCAGCTTCGACCGGGCGATGGAGCTGGTCGACAGCGGCGAGATCAACGTCGGTCCGCTGGCGATGATGCTCTACTGGCTGGCACGTCATCGTGAGGAGCTGCGCCGGGGTGCTTGAGTTCCCCCGGGGCGCGCCCTAAACCTGTCCTCCAGACGCTCACGACCTTACAAGAGGGGAGGCCGCCCATGCGGGTCGCACAGGATCTCGCGCAACTGATCGGAAACACGCCGCTTATCAAGCTGCGCAAAGCCAGCGAGATGACCGGCTGCACCATCCTCGGCAAGGCGGAGTTCATGAACCCCGGCCAGTCGGTGAAGGACCGTGCCGCGCTGTTCATCATCCGCGATGCGATCGAGAAGGGCCTGCTCGAGCCCGGCGGCACCATCGTCGAGGGTACCGCGGGCAACACCGGCATCGGGCTTGCGCTCGTCGGCGCATCGATGGGCTTCCGCCCCGTGATCGTGATCCCCGAGCCCCAGAGCCAGGAGAAGAAGGACATGATCCGCCTGGCCGGGGCAGAGCTCGTGCAGGTGCCCGCCGCTCCCTACAAGAACCCCAACAATTACGTGCGCTATTCCGGCCGTCTCGCCGAGGAGATGTCGCGCACCGCCGAACATGGCGTGATCTGGGCGCAGCAGTTCGACAACGTCGCCAACCGCCGTGCCCACGTCGAGACCACCGGCCCCGAGATCTGGGAACAGACCGGCGGCAAGGTCGACGGCTTAGTCGCGGCCGTGGGCTCGGGCGGGACGCTTGCGGGCGTGGCCGAGGCCCTGCAGCCCAAGGGCGTGAAGATCGGCCTTGCCGACCCGATGGGTGCGGCGCTCTACAGCTACTACAAGACCGGCGAGTTCAAGGCCGAGGGCACCTCGATCACCGAGGGTATCGGCCAGGGGCGGATCACCGCCAACCTCGAGGGGTTCACCCCCGATTTCGCCTATCAGATTCCCGACGAGGAAGCCCTGCCGCTGGTCTTCGACCTGCTGCAGGAAGAGGGGCTCTGCCTCGGCGGCTCGTCGGCCATAAACATCGCCGGTGCCATCCGCATGGCGCAGGAGATGGGCCCGGGTCACACCATCGTCACGGTGCTCTGCGACTACGGCAACCGCTACCAGTCCAAGCTGTTCAACCCCGAGTTCCTCAAGGAGAAGGGGCTGCCGGTGCCGAGCTGGCTCGACCGCGCGCCCGCCTCGATCCCCGGAGTCTTCGAGGACACATGACCCTTATCTACCGCTGGCTTCTTGCCGCCTGCCTCGCGCTCACTCTCACACTGGGCGCGGGAGGGGCTTATGCGCAGGACGGCTCTCTCGACTACACCGCCTGGAACAAGCTCGCCGACAGCGCCGAGCAGGTGATCGACGAGGGCGACGAGACCAATGAACAGTTCGAGACCCTGCGCAGCGAGATCGCCGGCTGGCGGGACAGCTTCCTGCAGGCGCAGAGCACCAACGCCACGCGGCTGCGCACGCTGCAGTCGCAGATCGACGCGCTGGGGCCGGCACCCGAGGAGGGCGCCACCGAGGCCGAGGGCATCGCCACCCGGCGCGCGGAGCTCACCGCCGAGATCCAGCGGCTCGAGGCCCCGGTGCGCAGCGCCGAAGAGGCCTATACCCGCGCCGACGGCCTGATCCGCGAGATCGACGAGATCATCCGCGCCCGGCAGACCACCGCGCTGCTCGAGCAGCGGCCGTCGCCGCTCTATCCCGCCAACTGGCGGGATGCGGCGGTCGAGCTTGTGGCGTCGGGACAGAGCATCTGGGCCGAGTTCGAGAAGAACATCGGCTCCGAGACAAAGTTTTCGGTCCTCAAGAGCAACCTGCCCGTGATCCTGCTGTTGCTGGGCATAGCAGGGCTGCTGGTGGTGCGCGGACCGGTCTGGATCCGCAAGCTTGTGGACTGGCTGCGCGTCCGCACCCGGCGCGGCACCGGGGTCTGGAGCTTCGTGGTCTCGCTGGGCGGCTTCGTGCTGCCGCTGATCGGGCTGATCCTGCTCACCGTGGCGCTGACATTGAGCAACGTGCTGGGTGAGAACGGCAGCGTCCTGCTCGAGCAGCTGCCGAACTGGGGCGGTACGCTGCTCTGGATCCGCTGGCTCGCCGATCAGACCTTCAACCGCAGCGACGATGTCGCCACCCTGCCGCTGCCGCTGGCCCGGCGGCGCGAGGCGCGGTTCTACGCCAACATGCTGGCAATCCTGCTGGTGCTGAGGTCCATCGGCGAGACCTTCTCGTCGACCTTCAACTACTCCGAGACCACCAGCATCGTGCTCGACTTCCCGGTGCTGGTGCTCTGTGCCATGATGCTCTGGCGGCTCGGGCACATCCTCGGCCAGCTCAGCCCCGAGACCGCGACCGACGGCACACTGCTCGAGGGCTCGCAGTTCCGCCTGCGCATGACGCGGATCATCGGCCGTGGCGCCATGGTCGCGGCCATCGTCGGCCCGATCATGTCGGCCATCGGCTACGACGGCGTCGGGCAGGCGCTGGTCTACCCGGCGGTGCGCACGCTGTCGCTGCTGGCGCTCATCCTCGTTCTTCAGCGCTTCATCAACGACCTCTACGAGCTGTTCACCGGCAAGAGTGCGCAGGACGCCGACAGCCTCGTGCCGGTGCTCGCGGGGCTCATGCTGCTGCTGGCGACCATCCCGCTTCTGGCGCTGGTCTGGGGCGCGCGCGTCGCCGACCTGACCGAGATCTGGGCCCGCTTCCGCGAAGGCTTCTCCTTTGGCGAGACCCGGATTTCGCCCACCGATTTCCTGACCTTCCTCCTGGTCTTC
>NZ_JAATOS010000418.1:0-3456 GCF_011806505.1 Salipiger sp. HF18
CCGCTGGCCGGGCTACACGGGGCCGATCTCGCTCACCGAGGAGATGGTGCACCCGGGCAAGACCAACCCCGACGAGATCTACATCGAGACCCGCCGGCGCATGCACGAGATCGCGCTGCGGCCGGACACCTTCACCTGCTACCAGGCCGGCGCCGCGCGCACCGCGACCCGGGGCGACCGGGTGCATGTCTCGCACCCGGTGCTGACCCGCACCCAGGTCGCGGCGCGGGTGCGGCGGGGCGAGGGCGCGCGGGTCGAGCTGGACACGCCGGTGACCATGGCGGCGGGCAGCGAATATGGGCTGGGCTACCGGGTCTACGAGGATGCCGAGGACAGCGTCGGGTCCGCCACTGTGGCCGAGGTCCTGTTCTCGGAAGGCCCCACCCGGCTGCTGCTGCTCTCCGGGGTCACGATCCTGCCCGAGCTGGGCGCCACCGTGCACTTCGGGCTGCGGGGCGCGGAGAGCCACGACATGATCGTGACCGGCATCGAGCCCGCGAAGGACTTCGGCGCCCAGCTCACCCTGAAGCTCGCCGCGCCGGAGATCGAGGCGCTGACCGACGCCGAGGTGGTGCCGGACTGGGAGGTGACCGTGGGTGATCCGATCAGCGTCACCACCACGCCGCCGCTGGCCCCACGCTTCACCGAGATCGACAGCGACAACGCCTCCGGCCTCGACGATCCCGGCCTCGGAGCGGCGTGGTTCGAGCTGGTGGTCGCGGCGCCCGATCCTTACGTCATCATCCGGCTCGCGCCGGGCGCGGACGAGACGGCGCAGATCTCGCACTACCGGCTCCTCCACCGGCTGCAGGGTGCGGAGGCTTGGACCGAGCTGCTGATCTGGGCCGCCGACGCCGGCGTGCAGCTCGAGACGTATCAGCGTGGCGAGATCATTGAGCTGCAGGCGGTCGCGGTGGCGGTCGATGCGACCGAAGGCGCCTCCACCGCCATTGTCACCCACACCGTCGGCGCCGATGCCACGGCGCTGCCGGCGGCGCTCGACGAGCAGACCGTGACGGTGACCGGAGGGCTTGGCCATGCCCGGATCGAACTGGCGGTGACCGATGCCGGGACCGCCGCCGTGCAGCTCTACCGCGTCGCCTCGGGCGACACGGTCGATCCCGACACCGACGCGGTCGGGGACCCCGTCGCGGTGACGCCGGGGTCGACCACCACGATCTACTGAGGACCCGCCATGGCCGAGAACGGCGTGAAGATCTCCGACAACCCGACCCTCGCTTCGGCGGACTACCTGCTGGCGCTCAACGAGGGCACCTCCGGGCTGTTCACCATATCCGACCTCGGGACCTTGCTCGCCGGGGGCGGGGTGCTCGTGGGGACACCGACGACAGACGCGCTCTCCGCGCGGATCACCGCCGTCGAGGACCAGGCCTTTGCCGAGAGCCCGATCTACGACACCACGGCAGAGGGCATCGCGGCCACGGGCGAGGGCGATCGGTTCCGGGTCGAGAACGCGGACGCCGCCATTGCCTACGACATCTACGACCACGACGCCGGCGGGGTCGCCACCTTCGTCACCGACATCCCAGCCGGCTCGGCGCTGGTCACAAAGCCGACGATCTCCAATGCGCTTTCTGAGTACGCGCCGCAGGCGACAATCGCGTGCGCCAATATCGGTGCTGCTTCGGCGGCGGTGCTCTCGGACGTCTCGCTTGCCGTCGGCGACGTCGCCGCACGCACCGAGGGCATCTACAGCGACGGCGAGGTGATCCCGTTCGATCCCGTGGCGGACGGCGCCGCCGATGGTGAGACCGGGATGGTGTTCGCCATCACCGACGCCAACGACCAGGCCTGTTTTGCCATCAGCCCGGAGGGCGGGGTCTACATCGCGCAGCTCTACACCCAGGACTTCGTCTTCGACGCGCTGAGCGCGGAGACCTACGCCATCGAGGACGACACCTCGCTGGGCTACGCCTTCGCCATCGCCGACGCCAACGAGCGCATCGGCTTCGGGGTGCGGCAGACCGGCGAGGTGGACATCAAGGGCGGCGCGCGCCTCGGGGGGCAGGCGGCGGGCTGGGACTTCGTCATCGTCGACGGCAACGACCGCATCGGCATGGGGCTGAAGGACGGGGTGCTCTACGTGCCGCAGATCTCGGCCGAGGGTCAGACGACCTCGAACACCAACCTCCGCAACATGCTGTTCTCCGACAACGTCGCGCTGACCACGCCGATGGTCCAGCTGCCGGTCGCCCAATACAACGTCATCATGAACTACGGCCAGTCGCTGGGCGAGGGCAACGAGACCTGGCCCAGCCTGTCGAAGCTCTGGCAGCAGGGCGCGATGATGGTGGGCGACAACGTCGATAACCTCGGCGTCGAGACCTACGACGCCATGGGCGTGGCCCGGTTCAACCCGCTGGTCGCCAACACCCACAACAACGTCTCCAACCTCACCGGGGCGGAGGAGGCGCTGCTGTCGCCGGGCGACAACAACAAGGGTGAGCCGCCGGTCATCGGCCTGACCAACGGGCTCAAGTTCTGGATGAACCAGCGCGCCCTCGCGCTCGATGACGGCCGCAACCTCGTCGCCATGTCCTCGGCGCAGGCCGGACGGACCATCGCGCAGCTCTCCAGGGTCAACAGCCAGGATGCGGTCGACCGCTGGGGCGGGATGATCGACGGCATCCAGCTCGCCAAGGACCTCGCCGACGCCGCCAGCGCGACCTGCGTCTGCCCGATCCTGACCTGGCTGCAGGGCGAGTGGGACTACAACACCAACAACGGCTCGACCAACGCGACGCGGGCGCTCTACAAGGCGGCGCTCGAGACGCTCTTCGATGATGCCAACGCGGACATCCCGGCGATCACCGGGCAGGGCCTGCCGCCGCTCAAGCTGATGTACCAGACCGGCGGCAGCTACACCCGCGACGCCGACATGAACGGCGCTCCGGACCTGCACGTCGGCATGGCGCAGCTCGAGGTGGCCATCGCGCGCGACGACGTGGTCATGGTCGGGCCGGTCTATCCCTACACCGACAAGGGCGGGCACCTCGATAGCAACGGCGCGCGCTGGTACGGTCACCAGCAGGCCAAGGTCGCGTCGAAGATCCTGGCCGGGGAGGGCTGGCAGCCGCTGCGGCCGATCGAGATCGAGAAGTCCGGTGCCACGATCTTCGTGCATTACCACGTGCCGCAACCGCCGCTGCGCTTCGCGCCGACCTACTGGAGCTACTTCGAGGGCTTCGATTACGCCGACAAGGGCTTCGCGATCACCAGCGCCGACGCGGCCACGGATTACGCCATCGAGTCGGTGCAGATCGTGTCGGACACCATCATCGCCATCAGGTGCATGGTGGAACCGCCCGACGACGCGCTGCTCTGGTACGCGGATCTCGACATCGCCAACCACGACGGCCAGGGCAACGTCTGCGACAGCGATCCGACCCTTGCCATCGACCGCTACGAATACGTCCCGGAGCGGGGCATGTACGC
>NZ_JAATOS010000419.1:0-3440 GCF_011806505.1 Salipiger sp. HF18
GAAGATCGGCATGCAGAGCAGCGCGATGCAGACCCAGTCGAGGAACATGCCCAGGACGAAGAGGATCAGCATCATGAACAGGATGACCACGGTCGGGTTGTCCGAGATGCCGGTGATGAGGCTGGAGACGAAATTGATGCCGCCCATCAGGTTGAACACGCCCACGAGGGCCGAGGCGCCGATGCCGATCCAGACGATCATGCCGACGGTGCGCAGGGTCTGCTTGGCGGCGCCGATCAGCAGCTCGACGCTGAACTCGCCCCGGATGATGGTCGAGAGCGTCACGCCGATCACGCCGATGGCCGAGGCCTCTGTCACCGAAGCGATGCCGCCGTAGATCGAGCCCAGCACGAAGACCACCACGAGGATCGGCAGGAACAGGCCCTTGAGCAGGCGCAGCTTCTCGCCGCGGGTCATGTCCTCGGGCTCGGCCACGGGGGCCAGCGCCGGGTTCATGTAGGCGCGGATCAGGATGTAGGCGGCGTAGAAGCACGCCAGCATCAGGCCGGGGACGAAGGCGGCCGAGAACAGGTCCCCCACCGAGACGTTGGCGGTGAGGCCGTAGATGATGAGCACGATCGAGGGCGGCACCATGGTGCCGAGCGCACCGCCGGCGCAGCAGACCCCGATGGCGAGGTTGCGGTCGTAGCCGAGGCGCAGCATCTGCGGCAGGGCGAGCAGGCCCAGCAGGATGACCTCGCCGCCGATGATGCCGGACATGGCGGCCAGCACCACCGCGACGAGCAGCGTCTGGATGGCGACGCCGCCGCGGATCCGGCCGGCGAGCACCTTCATCGCGTCGAAGAGGTCGCGGGCGATGCCCGAGCGGTCGAGGATCGCCGCCATCAGCACGAACATCGGCACCGAGACGAAGACGAAGCTGTTGACGAAGCTGAAGATCCGCGAGGTGATCAGCGGCACCGCCATCGGGCCGAACCAGCCAAGCGCGAAGATCAGCGCCACCAGCAGGGTGACGAAGGCCAGCGGCATACCGGTGAGCAGCAGCACCATGAGCATGACGAACATGGCGAAGGTCGCGCCGCCGATGCCCATGGCCTGAAAGTCGGGGAGAAAGTCCATCACTTGGCCTTCTTGCGCAGGTAGTTGACCGTGAAGATCGCGAACTGGACCGCCAGCAGGATCAGGATGACGAAGAGGAAGATCTTGAGCAGTCCCGGATAGGGCGGGTTCCACGCCGAGCCCGAGGTCTCGAGCCGGAAGTCGCCCTGCGGCGTCCAGGCGGCGCGCTCGACGCTGAGCCATGCCGCCCACGCGAAGAACAGCGAGGCCACGAGGCAGGTGAGCGAGATCGCCACGTCGAAGACCCGCTTCAGCCCGGCCGAGAGCTGGTCGTAGAACAGCACCACGCGGATGTGCTTGTCGATGGCGGCGGCGTAGAGCCCGCCGTAGACAAAGGCGATGGCGCTGAGGAAGACCACGGTCTCATGCACCCAGCGGGTGGGCGCGTTGAAGACGTAGCGCATCACCACCTCGTAAAAGAGCAGGCCCGCCGAGGCGAGGATGCCGATGGCGAAGAGCACGCCAATCGCGTTGACGGCGAGGCCGAAGACACCTGCCTCCGGGACGGGTTCTGGCGTGGCGTTGTGGCTGGCGAGGGTTTCGTCGATGGCGTCGGTCATCGGGCTGTCTCCGGTCCTGGAACGGGAAACCCCCGGCCTCGGCGGCCGGGGGCGTTGGGGATGTCAGAGCGTCACTCGGACATCAGGCCCTTTTCGACGAGGTAGGCGGTCAGCAGGTCATAGACCTTCTGCGAGTTGGCCGAGGCGCTCGCGGCCTGCTCCCACTGGCTGCGGGCGATACCGCGGAACTTGGCGCGCTCTTCTTCGGACCAGTCGTGGATGGTGATCTCGCCACCGGCCTTGGCCTCTTCGGCGGCTTCCATGTCACGCTCGTGCACGGTCTCGGACTGGTAGACGGCGAATTCCTTCACCGACTCCTCCATCGCGGTCTTCAGGTCGTCGGGCAGCGAGTCCCACTTGGCCTTGTTCACCGAGACCTCGATCAGCGGCATCGAGTGGAAGCCCGGGTAGACCGGGTGCTTGGCCACGTCGTGCAGGCCCTGCGCCGCGTTGGTCGAGAAGGTGTTGTAGTCGGCCGCGTCGATCACGCCCTTGTCGAGCGAGGTGAAGACCTCGGAACCGGGCAGGTTCACCGGAGCGGCGCCCGCTGCGGCGAAGACGTTCTGCACCATGCCCTCGGGGGCGCGCAGCTTCAGGCCCTGGAGGTCGTCCACGCCATCCAGCGGCACCTTCGAGACAAAGGCCTCGAGGCCCGGGGTTGTGGCGCCGATGAAATGCAGGCCGTAGGGCTCGAGCATCTCGTTCATCAGCTCCTTGCCGCCGCCGTTGTTCATGAAGTCGAACATCTGGCTGGGGTCGGACCATGCGCCGACGGGGTTGGCGATCAGGCCGAAGGCCGGATCCTTGCCCGAGGCATAGGAGGTGTCGGTGAAATGGCCGTCGAGGATGCCCGCGGCGACCGCGTCCATCGTCTCGGAGTGCGCAACGATGGTTTCCACCGGCAGCATCTCGACGGCGACGCGGCCGTCGGTCTTCTCCGAGACCATCTCGGCCCATTCCTTCTGCAGCACGAAGTTGGTGTTGCCGGCCGGGTCCGAGGACTGGATGCGGAACGTGAATTCCTGCGCCTGTGCGGTCCCGGCCAGCGCGAGGGCGACGGCGGTGCCAAGGAACAGGCTGCGGCGAGTCAGGGTCGTCATAAGGGGGTTCCTCCCGTTGATCCGTTCAGGCTCGTCGCGGTTCCCTGCCGCGTTCCGAGTCGACCGCAAAATAGGCGACGGGAAATGACAGCGCAATCATTTTGTCTGTCATGCGCTCAGACAGGCTTGGCCGGCGGGGCCCTGCGAGACGCATCTCCGATGCCCTCTGCCGGAGGCGTGAGGCCATGTGCCTGAGCTTATGGACGGAATTTCTTGAAGGATTCGATAAGTTCAGCAAATATGCGCACATTACGAAGGACCCGAGACGCCCGATGGCCCGCAAGACCAAGACCTCTTCAGATCGCCCCACGCTGGTGGATGTGGCCCGCGAAGCCGGTGTTAGCGCGATCACGGTTTCCCGCACGATTCGCTCTCCGGGGATCGTGTCGGACAAGGCGCGCCGCAAGGTCGAAGAGGCGATCCGGAGGCTCGGCTACACCCCGGACCCCGCGGCCTCGGCGCTGGCCTCGCGCAGCACCTCGACCATCGGGCTGCTGGTGCCGTCGCTCACCAACAACGTCTTCTCGGACGTGCTGCGCGGCGTCTACGAGGGCGTGCAGGGCACCCGCTACTTCGTGCAGATCGGCAACTACCGCTACAGCGCGCTCGAGGAAGAGGGGCTGATCCGCAACTTCCTGAGCCAGCGCCCAGCGGGCCTCATCGTGTCGTCGATGGACCAGACCCCGACCGGACGCAGACT
>NZ_JAATOS010000420.1:0-3435 GCF_011806505.1 Salipiger sp. HF18
AATGGCAACCCTGAGCTCTGCGCAGCGCCTCGTGGTCAAGATCGGCTCGGCGCTGCTGGTAGACAAGCTCACCGGCGCCTTCCGTGCCGCTTGGATGCGCTCGATCGCCGAGGACATCGCCGCGATCCGGGCGCGGGGCACCGACGTGATCCTCGTGTCCTCGGGCTCCATCGCGCTTGGCCGTGGCATCCTCAAGCTGCCCGCCACCACGCTGCCGCTGGAACAGAGCCAGGCCGCCGCCGCGGTCGGCCAGATCCGCCTCGCGCGCGAATGGGAAGACGCGCTCGCGCCCCACGGCATCACCACCGCGCAGGTGCTGGTGACGCTTGAGGATTCCGCCGACCGCCGCCGCTACCTGAACCAGCGTGCCACGATGGAGACGCTGCTGGGCTTCGGCGTGGTGCCCATCGTCAACGAGAACGACACCATCGCCACCGACGAGATCCGCTACGGCGACAACGACCGCCTCGCGGCGCAGGTCGCGGTGACGGTGGGGGCGGACCAGCTGATCCTGCTCTCGGACGTCGACGGCTTCTACAGCGCCAACCCCTCGCAGGATCCCACCGCCATCCGCTACGACGTGATCGACGAGATCACCCCCGAGATCGAGGCGATGGCCGGCGACGCCGGCAGCGGCCTCTCCAAGGGCGGCATGAAGACCAAGCTGCTGGCCGCCAAGACCGCCACCGCCGCGGGCTGCGCCATGGCCATCACCGAGGGCTCGGTCTCGAACCCGCTGGCCGCGCTCGAGCAGGGCGCCAACGTCACCTGGTTCACCTCGCGTGTCGATCCGCATGCGGCCCGCAAGCGCTGGATCGCGGCGATGAAGCCCTGCGGCGCGGTCATTCTCGATGCCGGCGCCGCCCGCGCCATGGCCGAGGGCCGCTCGCTGCTGCCGGTGGGCGTCACCGCCACGGAGGGCGAGTTCGGCCGCGGCGACCCGGTGGTGATCCGCGACCCGCGCGGCGCCACGCTCGGGCAGGGCCTCACACGCTACACAGCCGACGAGGCCCGCCGCATCGTTGGCCGCCACTCGTGGGAGATCGAGGAGGCGCTCGGCTATCCCGGCCGTGCGGTGCTCATCCACCGCGACGACATGGCACTCTGACCCCTACCTGTCTCCTGCCAGTTCATCTTGCCCGATAAACTCCGGGGGAGGCCGCGTCAGCGGACGGGGGCAGCGCCCCCGCCGGCGCCCGGGCCGGTGCGCGACGGTGCCGAAATCGCCCTAGGCCCCGCCGCCGCGAGGCGCTATAGGAGGGCCCTCGGAAACCAGAACCCGAAGGGTGAACAGCGATGAAAGACATGACCGACATTCGCCGTCGTGCGAAAGCGGCCGCAGCCGAGCTCGCCTTCACCCCACCAGCCCGCAAGACCGAGGCGCTCGAGGCCGCGGCCGACGCCGTCTGGGCGCGCCGGGCAGAGATCGTCGAGGCCAATGCCCAGGATCTCGCCTTCGGCCGCGACAAGGGCCTGACCGAGGCGATGATGGACCGGCTCCTGCTGACCGAGGACCGTATCCGCGGCATCGTCGAGGGGCTCCGCGCCATCGCGGCGCAGGAGGATCCCGTGGGCAAGGTGATCGCCGAATGGGACCGTCCCCCCGGCCTACACATCCAGCGGGTGCGCACGCCGCTCGGTGTCGTCGGCGTGATCTACGAATCGCGCCCCAACGTCACCGCCGACGCGGGCGCGCTCTGCCTTAAGTCCGGCAACGCTGTGATCCTGCGCGGCGGCTCCGAGAGCTTCCACTCCTCGCGCGCCATCCATGACTGTCTCGTCTCGGGGCTGCGCAAGGCGGGCCTGCCCGAGGACGCGATCCAGCTCGTGCCGACCCGCGACCGGGCGGCAGTGAGCGAGCTGCTGCAGATGACCGACTACGTCGACGTCATCGTGCCGCGTGGTGGCAAGGGGCTCGTGGGGCTCGTCCAGCGCGAGGCGCGGGTGCCGGTCTTCGCCCATCTCGAGGGCATCGTGCACATCTACATCGACGCGTCGGCCGACCCGGTGAAGGCGCTGACGGTGGTGATGAACGCCAAGACCCGGCGCACCGGCATCTGCGGCGCCGCAGAGTGCCTGCTGATCCACCGCGACGTGGTGGACACCATCGGACAGGGCGTCGTGCGCGCGCTGATCGAGGCGGGGGTCGAGGTGCGCGCCGACGAGACGCTGCAGGCCATCGAAGGCACCCATCAGGCCAGCGCTGACGATTGGGGGCGCGAGTATCTCGACAGCATCATCGCCGCCCGCGTGGTCGAGGACGAGGATGCCGCCATCGAGCACATCCGCACCTACGGCTCGGACCACACCGACTGCATCCTCGCCGAGGATCCGGCGGCCATCGAGCGCTTCGTCGAGCGGGTGGACAGCGCCATCGTGATGATCAACGCCTCGACCCAGTTCGCCGATGGCGGCGAGTTCGGGATGGGCGCCGAGATCGGCATCGCGACGGGCAAGATGCACGCGCGCGGCCCGGTCGGCGCCGAGCAGCTGACCTCGTTCAAATACGTGGTGCGCGCGGACGGCGCGGTGCGCGCCTGATCGGGCCGCACCTCTGAGAAGAAGACTGGCGTTCCGGGTCCGCCCGGGACGCCGGACCATTTCGGAAAATCCCGAAACGCCTTTCAGCCGATCTCGATGGTGACCGCCGCGTCGCCTGCATGCACCACCATCTTGCGGCCACGTTCCGGCGCCAGGAGTGCGAGCAGGGCGAACTGCACCCGCGCCGGCGTCACCTCTGCCTCGAGCGTGGTGCTGGTGAGCTGCGCCCAGAGATCCGGCTCGATCGACAGCCGCTGCCCGGTGCCCGAGATGCGCCAGCCACCGCCTTCGATATGGGTGATGTGCACCCGCCCGCCCAGCGGCAGCGCGCTCTCGCAGCAGAGCGTCGCGAGAAAGGCGAGCTGGACCTCGGTCCGTGGCGCGTCGCCGTCGGGCAGCCAGTCGATGCTCAGCCGGCTGCCCTTGCAGTAATCCTGCAGCAGCTTGCGCGCCTCGCGCGCGCCCACGTCCTGCTGGGTCGAGGCATGGCCGAAGGCCACGCGGAAGAAATTGATCCGCGCGGTGGCCGAGGCAGCGCTCTGCTCGATCAGCGCCATTTCCTCGGGGCCCGGGGTGCCGGCCAGCGCGATCAGCTCGAGCCCGTTGGAAATCGCGCCGATGGGACTTACAAGGTCATGGCAGAGACGAGAGCCGACCAGCGTGGCGATTCTGGCGGTTGCAACGGACATGGGGGCTCCTCACTCTGGACTGTGCTCAGGGCTTCGACCGGGAAGAAGGGACGCGATCGCACCTATGGACGACCTCAACGCAATCCTCGAACCTGGGATGCTGGTGACGCATCCCGACCGGCCCGACTGGGGCACCGGCCAGGTGCAGTCGAACATCGCCGGGCGCGTCACGGTCAATTTTCGCGAGCAGGGCAAGGTTGTCATC
>NZ_JAATOS010000421.1:0-3430 GCF_011806505.1 Salipiger sp. HF18
CAATCACAAAATGTGGCTCGACATGCAGGGCGTCCGGACCGTCCCGCTGCCGACCGACGACCGGCTCCTGCCCGAGGCAGAGACCGCGCGCACACTGATCACCGAGCGCACCCGCGCCATCGTTCTGGTCACGCCCAACAACCCCGGCGGCGTGGAATACCCCGCCGAGACGCTCTCTGCGCTCTACGAGCTGGCGCGCGAGAAAGGCCTATGGCTGATCGCCGACGAGACGTACAAGGATTTCGACAGCCGCACCGGCGCCCCGCACGACCTGCTCAAGCGTGAGGGCCACGAGGACACGCTGATCCAACTCTACAGCTTCTCCAAGGCCTATCGCCTCACCGGGCACCGCGTCGGCGCGATCATCGCCAAGCCGGCGCTGCTGACCGAGGTCGAGAAGTTTCAGGACACAGTCGCCATCTGCGCCCCTCAACTGGGCCAGGTCGCGGCGCTCTGGGGGCTCGAGAACCTCTCGCAATGGGTGGCCGGCGAGCGCGACGAGATCCTCGCACGCGGCCGCGCCATCGCCGAGCAGTTCCCGCGGCTCGCGGCCAAAGGATGGGTGCTCAAGGGGCTCGGCGCCTATTTCGCCACACAAGGGATCACGACGCTGTTCGACCGGCTTTGCGAGCTGGACTGGCCCCTTGCGGGCACGGACAGCGCGGCGTAGAGACGGGCCCCAAGCAATAGCGGGGAAGAGGCAGCCATGGCGCGCGGCAAGAGTGGCATCACGAAATACATCGTCTGGGGGGTGCTCATCGCCTCGTTCGTGGGCTTCGGCGCGTTCGGCACGGTGAATTTCACCGGCGGCGCCGGCAGCATCGGGTCGGTTGGCGACACCACCATCGAGACGACCGATTACGCGCGCGCCCTGCAGAACGAGATGCGCGCCGTCGAGGCGCAGACCGGAAAGCCGGTGACGCTCGAGCAGGCGCGGCAGTTCGGCCTCACCGACCAGGTGCTTGCGCAGGTCGTGACCAACGCCGCGCTCGACGAAGAGACCCGCCAGCTTGGCATCTCGGTCGGTGACGAACGCGTCGCCGAAGATCTGCGCAACGTGCAGGCCTTCCACGGCCCCGACGGCAATTTCGACCGCAGCGCCTATTCCTATGCTCTGCAGAACGCCGGGCTCAAGGAAGCGGAGTTCGAGGACAGCCTGCGGCAGGAGAGCGCCCGCTCGATCCTGCAGGCGGCGGTGCTCTCGGGAACCACCCTGCCCGACACCTATGTCAACACGCTGCTGCGCTGGGTCGGCGAGACCCGCGACTTCACCTGGGCGACGCTCGACCGCGACGCGCTGACCACAGGCCTGCCGGTTCCCACGGACGAAGAGCTGCAGGCCTGGTACGACGAGAACATCGACCAGTTCACCCTGCCCGAGACCAAGGTCATCACCTATGCCTGGCTGACGCCGGACATGATCGTGGACACGGTCGAGGTCGACGAGCAGGCCCTGCGCGACGCCTATGAAGAGCGCCACGCCGAATTCAACATGCCCGAGCGCCGCCTCGTGGAACGGCTGGTGTTCAGCTCCGAGGACGAGGCGCAGGCCGCGGCCGACCGCATCGCCAGCGGCGAGACCGATTTCGAGGGCGTCGTGGCCGAGCGTGGGCTTGCCATCATCGACACCGACATGGGCGACGTGACCCGTGCCTCGCTCGGCGAGGCCGGCGACGCGGTCTTCGGCGCCGAGGTCGGTGCCGTCGTGGGGCCGGAACCGTCCAACCTCGGGCCGGCGCTGTTCCGCGTGAACGGCGTGCTGGCCGAGCAGGTCACCCCCTTCGAGGAGGCCGTGCCCGACCTGCGCGACGCGCTGGTGCTCGACCGCGCCCGCCGGGTGATCGAGGGCATGTCGCAGGATCTTGACGACGAGCTTGCCGGGGGCGCGACACTCGAGGAGCTGAGCCAGGACACCGACATGGAGCTCGGCCAGATCGAATGGTCCGAGACCTCGGACACTGGCATCGCGGGCTACGAGGCCTTCCGCGAGGCCGCGCAGGCGGTGCAGGACGGCGACTACCCTGCGATTGACGATCTCGGCGACGGCGGCGTCTTCGCCCTGCGTCTCGACGAGCAGCGCGATCCCGCGCCCGCGCCCTTCGAGGACGTGCGCGACGAGGTTGCCCAGCTCTGGGAGCAGGATCAGGCCACCGAGGCGCTGGTCGCCCAGGCCGAAGAGCTCGCCACAGCGATCTCCGGCGGCGGCAGCTTCGAGGACAGCGGACTGTCCCCGACGCAGGAAAGCGGTCTCACCCGCAACCAGCCCATCGAGGGGCTGCCCGCGGCGATCCTCGAGGCCGTCTTCACCATGGAACCCGGCGAGGCCCGCGCCCTGCCCGGCAACGGTGCCGCGCTGGTGGTCCGGCTCGACGGCGTGACGCCGGTGGACATGGACGCTCCTCAGGTCACGCAGGTCGGCGATCAGCTTCGCGATCAGGCCGCCAACAGCGTCGCGAACGACATCTTCCGCGCGCTCAACACCGATATCCAGTCCCGTGCGGGCGTCAACGTCGACCAGTCGGCGGTGAATGCCGTGCTCAGCAATCTCCGGTAAGTTCCATGGCCACGCTCATCCCCTCCTTCGAGACCTTCGCACCGGCCTACGAGGCGGGGAAGAACCAGGTGGTCTATGCGCGACTGGCGGCGGATCTCGACACGCCGGTGTCGCTGATGCTGAAGCTCACCGGAGCCGCCAAGGACGCCTTCATGCTCGAGTCGGTGACCGGCGGCGAAGTCCGCGGTCGCTACTCGATCATCGGGATGAAGCCGGACGTGGTCTGGAAATGTCACGGCGAAAGCGCGCAGATCAACCGTCAGGCGCGGTTCGATCCCGACGCCTTCATGCCGCTGGAGACCGAGCCGCTGACCGCGTTGCGGGCCCTGATCGAGGAAAGCCGCATCGAGCTGCCCGAGGACCTGCCGCAGGCCTCCGCCGGGCTGTTCGGCTATCTCGGCTATGACATGATCCGGCTGGTCGAGCGCCTGCCCGACGTCAACCCCGACCCTCTCGGCCTGCCGGACGCCTTGATGCTGCGGCCCTCGGTGGTGGCGGTGCTCGACGGGGTCAAGGGAGAGGTCACCGTGGTGGCGCCCGCATGGGTGCAGGACGGCGTCTCGGCCCGCGCCGCCTATGCCCGCGCCGCCGAGCGCGTGATGGATGCGGTGCGCGACCTGGAGCGCGCGCTGCCGCAGGCGAGCCGCGATCTGGGCGAGGCGCACGAGGCCGGCGAGCCGGTGTCGAACTTCACCCGCGAGAGCTACAAGGCGGCGGTCGAGACGGCCAAGGACTACATCCGCAAGGGCGACATCTTCCAGGTGGTGCCCGCGCAGCGCTGGACGCAGGACTTCCCGCTGCCTCCCTTCGCGCTCTACCGCTCGCTGCGCCGGACCAACCCGTCGCCCTTCATGTTCTACTTCAACTTCGGCGGCT
>NZ_JAATOS010000041.1:0-18922 GCF_011806505.1 Salipiger sp. HF18
CTGCCGGTTGACGATCTGCCGGTTCCGCGGTATGAACGGGTAGATGAAGCTCAGCAGGGTCACCGCGATGATGCCCATCGACAGCGCCCGGCCGAAGAACTGCCCCGCCACGTTGCCCATGGCGTCGCCGATGGTCCAGCTCTGCACGAAGGCCTCCTCGGCGATGCGCCCGAGGATCAGGCCCAGCACGATGGGCGAGACCGAGAAGCCCCGGCGCGTGGCAAGCCAGCCGATCATGCCCAGCACCACCATGACGCCCACGTCGGCAAGGCTGTTGCGGATCGCGAAGCTGCCGATCACCGTCATGAAGGCCACCACCGGCACCAGCCCGGCCTTGGGCGCCTGCACGATGGCGCGGTAGGCGAAGCGTCCGATCAGCAGCCCCACCGGCAGCATCAGCAGGGTCGCGAGGAACAGCCCGAAGATGAAGGTGTAGACGATGCTCGAACCCTCGGAAAACAGCGTCGGCCCCGTGCGCACGCCCTGCACCAGCAGCGCGCCGAGGATCACCGCGTCGGGCGGCGTGCCGGGAATGCCCAGCACCAGCGTCGGGATGAAGCCGCCGCCCACGGTGGCGTTGTTGGCGGATTCCGTCGCCACGATGCCGCCCGGGTTGCCCTGCCCGTAGGCGGGCTCGCCGCGCCCGGTGCGCCGCGCCTCGGAATAGGCCACGAGCCCCGCGATGGAGCCGCCGGCACCCGGCAGCGCGCCCACCAGCGTTCCGATGACCGAGCTGCGCAGCAGGTTGATCTTTTCGCGCAGCATGATCGCCACCGCCTCGGGCAGTCGGAAGCCGCGCGACTGCTCGGGCTGCTCGAGATGGCGCTCGGGGCGGGCCACCAGCTCCATCAGAACCGGCACGCAGTAAAGGCCGATCAGGGCCGAGACCGTCTCGATGCCACCCAGCAGCGTGTTCGAGCCGAAGGTGAAGCGCACCTCGGCGCTGGTCTCGGAAATCCCGATCATGGCGATGAGAATCCCCAGCCCCGCCCCGATCAGCCCCTTGAGGAAATCCCCCGTCGACAGCGCCGCGATCAGCGACAGGCCGAAGACCGCGAGCCAGAAGTACTCCACCGGGCCGAAGGCAAGCGCCGCCTCGGCCAGCGGCGGGGCGAGCAGGAGCAGCGCCAGCGCGCCCACCAGCCCGCCCACCAGCGACGACAGGCAGGCCACCGAGACCGCGAGATCCCCGTCGCCCTTCTTGGCCATCGGGTAGCCGTCGAAGGTGGTGCCGATGGCCGAAGGCGTGCCCGGCGTGTTGAGCAGGATGGCCGCGTAGGCGCCGCCGTAGATCGCCCCGGTGTAGATCGCGCCCAGCAGGATCAGTGCGCTGTCGGGCGACATGGCGAAGGTCACCGGCACCAGCACCGCCACCGCCATGGTGGCGGTCAGCCCGGGGATCGAGCCGATGATGGTGCCCGCGGCGACGCCCAGCAGGGCGAGAAGGATGTTGAGCGGCGACATCGCCGCGATCAGGTAATCGAGCATGAAAGGATCCCGTGCGACGCAACGCCTGTGTCAGCCGGCCGCCACGGTCCCGGTGCCCGAGGGGCCCGGCCGCGCGGCATCACGGACGGGCGCCGCAGCCATTCCGCGGCACCCGTCGCTCAGGTCTGTCAGTTCAGCACGCCGGCGGATTTGGCGGCGGCGATGTATTCCTCGGACCGCTCGGCCATGAAGGCGTCCATCTCGGGGCCGTAGGGCACGTCGACCAGCGCGTAGCCGCCGTCGATCATCTTCTGCCGGAACTCCTCGTCCCGGTTGATCGCCGCGATGGCGTCCGAGACCTGCTGACGGGTCTCCTCCGAGGCGCCCGAGGGCACGGCGATGCCGCGATAGGCGCCCGAGACGATGTCGTAGCCGAGCTCGCGGAAGGTCGGCACGTCGGGGAAGGCCGGGTGGCGCTCTTCGGTGGCCACGGCCAGCAGCCGGGCCTTGCCCTCCTGCCCCACGCCCACGGTGGTATAGCCCCATTCCGCCGCGACCTGCCCGCCGAGCATCGCGGTCACCGCGGCGCCGGTGCCCTTGAAGGCCACGTAGGTGGTCTCGACGCCCGCGAGCTGGTCGAACTTGACCTGCACGAGGTGGTTGGCCGAGCCCTTGCCCGAGCCCGCGAAGGTCACCTGCCTGGGTGTCTCCCTGGCGGCGGCGATCAGGTCGTCGAGGGTCTGGAACGGGCTGTCCTCGCGCACCACGATGGCGTCGGGCGTGTAGTGGAACCAGTAGACCGAGGCGATGTCATCGGTGGTGAAGCCGACGTTGCCCTGCTCGGGCTGCACGATGATGTGCGGCAGGTTCACCCCCATGATGACCGAGCCGTCCGCGGCCATGGAGTTGAGCTGCGACCAGCCCACGGCCCCGCCGCCGCCGGGCTTGTAGGAGACCACGAGCTCGTCGCCGTAGAGCGCCTTGAAGTAGGGCTGCTGCATGCGCGCGGTCACGTCCGACTCGCCGCCCGGCCCGAAGGGGATGACGTAATCGACCGGACCGGGCGGAAACTCCTGCGCCTGTGCCGTGCCGGTGAATGCCGCGAGCGCCGCGGCCAGGATGATGGACTTTCTCATATGATCTCCTCCCTGAGTCATGAGACGGTCTGTTGCGGCGGGCTCAGGCGCCCGCCAGGGCTTCGATCTCCTCCAGAAGATGCCCCGAAACCCGCAGACCCGCGCCCTCCTCCAGGGCGCGCCGGGCCTGCAGGCGAGACTCGCCGGGCAGTCGTGTGCCCTCTTGTGCGAGAATGGCGTCGAGCAGGGTCTCGAGCCGCGGACCGAAGCCCGCGCCCGGAACCCGCGACGTGTCGAAGGCGAGGATGAGCTGCCCGACCCCGGGCGGCGGCCCTTCGGCGTCGAAGAACGACGCCGCCTCGTCCGAATGCTGCGCGCCGGTGAGGGTCGCGGCGAGGATCTCGACCACCAGCGCCAGCGCCGCGCCCTTGGCATCGCCCGCGGGCACCATGGTGCCCTGCAGCGCCGCCGCCGGGTCGGTGGTGGGCCGGCCCTCGGCATCGAGCGCCCAGCCCTCGGGGATCGGCGTGCCGGCCTTGGCGGCGGCCATGACCTTGCCGCGCGCGACGCGCGACAGCGACAGGTCGATGACCAGCGGCGGCTTGCCCGGACGCGGGGCCGCGAAGGCGATGGGGTTGGTGCCGAACAGCGCCGCGCTGCCGCCCCAGGGTGCCATGGCCCTGGGCGAATTGGCGACCATCAGCGCCGCGAGGCCACGCCCGGCCAGCCGTTCGACATGGGCGCCGAGCTGCCCGCAGTGATGCGAGCGCCGGATCGCGGCGACGGCGACGCCGGTCTCGGGGGCGCGCGCCGCAAGCTCCTCGATGGCGAGGTCGATGGCGGGAAAGGCAAAGCCGTCGCGGGCGTCGATGTCGACCCGCGCCGCGCCGCCCGGTTCGGCCACCGGGCAGGCCGCGCCGCTGACCTTGCCCGAGCGCGCCTGCGCCGCATAGGCCGCCACGCGCGAGAAGCCGTGGCCGCGCTGGCCGTCGATCTCGGCCGCGACCAGCGCCCGTGCCACGCTTGCGGCGTTGCGCGCCGAAACCCGATTCGCCTCGAGCACCCGCCGGATCAGCGCCTCGGCCTCGTCGCGGCGCATGACGCGATCAGGCGTCGGCATGGGCAAGCTCCCGCAGCACGTTCTCGACGGTGATGGCACTGACGCGCGCGTTGGCCTCCTGCGTGACCCCGGCAACGTGTGGAGTGAGCACGAGGTTCTCCAGTCCCGCGAACTTTTCTGCCGCCTCTGCCGTCAGCGGCTCGGTCTCGAACACGTCGAGCGCCGCCCCGCCAAGCCGCCCGCTGCGCAAGCCCTCGGCCAGCGCCGCCTCGTCGACGATGCCGCCGCGCGCGGTGTTGATGACCACGGCGCCGGGCTTCATCGAGGCGATGGCCTCGGGCCCCACCAGCCCGCGGGTCTCGGGCGTCAGCGGCACGTGCAGCGAGATCACGTCCGCGCTGGCGAGCAGCGTCCCGAGATCGCAGCGCCGCACGTCCTGCCACGCCGGGTCGGTGTCGGGCAGGTAGGGATCGAAGGCGGCGATCTGCATCCCCATGGCCCGCGCCCGCTCGGCCACGGCCCGGGCGATGCCACCGTAACCCACCAGCCCCATGACCCGGCCCGAGACCTCGGCCCCGATCAGCGCGTTGCGTGGCCAGCTGCCCGCGATCATCGACGCGTTGGCGCCATGCACCCCGCGCAGCAGCGACAGCGTGACCGAGATCACGTATTCCGCCACCGAAAGCGTGTTCGCCCCGGTGGCAGGATGGACCACGACGCCGCGCGCGGCGCAGGCCCCGAGGTCGATGTTGTCGAGACCGACGCCCAGCCGGCCGATCACCCGCAGCCCCGGTGCCGCGTCCAGCACCGCCGCGTCGACCTGCGTGCGGTTCCGCACGATCAGCGCCTGCGCCCCGGGAAGCGCCGCGAGCAGCGCCTCCCGGTCGTCGACGAGGCCCGGATCGTAGGTCACCGCGATCTCCGGCCCGAATTTCGCCAGCGCGGCCTCGTCGATGAATTCCGAGACGACCACCCGCATCCGGTCAGGCCGACCGGTAGAGCTTGGTGAGCGAGAACTCGCGGTGCCCCAGCGCCTCGGCGGCGGTGTTGCGGCCGTTGGCGGTGCGCACGATCATGTCGATGAGCGCGTCGCCGGCATCCTCGATGGTCATCTCGCGGGTCAGCACGCCGGTGACGTCCACGTCGATGTGCTCGGACATCGTGCGCAGGGTGCGCGGGTTGCCCGAAATCTTGATCACCGGAACGATGGGGTTGCCGACCACGTTGCCCTGCCCGGTCGGGAAGGTGTGGATCACGTAACCCGCCGCCGCCATCAGCACGACGCATTCCGCCGCCGCGGAAGACGTGTCCATGAAATAGAGCCCCGGCCCCTTCTTCGGTGCCACCGCAGGGCCCATCGCGTCGATGTAGGACGAGCTCTTGCCGATCTTCTCGAGATTGCCGAGCGCCTTCTCCTCGATGGTGGTCAGGCCGCCGAGGATGTTGCCCTTGGTGGGCTGGCTGTCGGAAAGGTCAGAGGTCTTGTAGGGCTCGATCACCTCGTCCTGGTAGGCCTGGAAGATCTTCATGAAGGCCTCGCCCGCCTCGGGGGTGGCGGCGCGCTTGACGCAGATGTGCTCGGCCCCGGTGATCTCGGAGGTTTCGCCGAAGCAGCCGTAGATGCCCTCGGGCAGCAGCTTGTCGTACATGTTGCCCACGGTCGGGCAGGACGACAGGCCGGTGGTGGTGTCGCTCTCGCCGCACTTGGTCGAGATCCACAGGTCCGAGATCGGGCACGGCTCCTTCTGCAGCTCGGTGGCCCAGTGGACGTATTCCTTGGCCTTCCAGCTCGCCTGCCGGATGGTCTCGAAATCGCCCTTCTGCTCGATCGAGAAGCCGGTCACCGGCTTGCCGGTCTCGGCGATGCCGTCGACGATCACCTGCGTCCACTCGGGTTCGATGCCGATGACCACCACGGCGGCCACGTTGGGGTTGGCGCCGGTGCCGATCATGGTGCGGAAATGCAGGTCGAGATCCTCGCCGAACTGCAGGCGGCCATAGGCATGCGGGATCGCCAGCGTGCCCTTGACGTTGTTGGCCACCGCCTCGCAGGCGGCGTTCGAGATGTCGTCCACCGGCAGGATGAGCACGTGGTTGCGCACGCCCACGCGGCCGTTCTCGCGGCGCCACGCATTCAGGGTGATGTTGCTGATATCGAATGCCATTCCGGTCACCACCGTTTCGTCTTGCAATTGTGGATGTGGACGTGACCGCCCTTCTCGGCGGTGCCGACCATCTTGCCGATGTCCTCGCCGTACTTGATGACCGTCTCCCCCTCGCTCAGATCCCGGAGCGCGACCTTGTGGCCGATCGGGATGTCGGCGTTGGCCACCAGCGAAAAGTCGGAATTGTCCTCGGTGACCACGCAGAGCATCTCCGTCCCCGCCGTCAGCCCCTCGACCACCACGACCCCCACGTTGTCCTCGCGGTCGTGCACAAGAAGATGTGGTTTGCCCACGTCAGGCCCTCCTCTGCCCAGAATCTCTCCTGAGGGAAGGCGTAACATCTACATCAATACTTATACAAGACTAATTATATAAAACTTGTTGCCGGTGGCGCAGGGATGCTAACACCGGATGACCACACGGAGGATCATGAATGGCGCCACCGCTCTACCAGGTCGTGATGAACACCATCGTCGACCGCATCGCCTCGGGCAGCCTGCCCTCAGGTGCGATGCTCCCCAGCGAAACCCAGCTCGGCGCCGAGCTCGGCGTCAGCCAGGGCACGGCGCGCAAGGCGCTGATGGAGCTCGAGGCGCGCGGACTGGTGCAACGGGTGCAGGGGCGCGGCACCTTCGTGACGGTGCGCACGCCCGAGACCTCGCTGTTCAATTTCTTCCGCCTGCGCAACCCCGACGGCACGCTGGAAAGCCCGCGGCTCGAGTGGGAAACCGTGCGCCGCCGCGCCGCCACCCCCGAGGAACGCGCCGAGCTCTTCGGGCGGCCCGAGTTGGTGATCGAGATCGAGCGCGTGCGCAGCCTCGCGCAGCGGCCGGTGACGCACGAGGTGTCGGTGGTGTCTGCGGCGCTGTTCCCAGGGCTCGCCGACCGGGTGCCGCTGCCCAACACGCTCTACGTCTTCTACCAGCAGGCCTATTCGGTGATCATCGTGCGCGCCGACGAACGGCTGAGCGCCCACGCGGTGTCAGAGGCCAGCGCAAAGGCCCTCGGCGTCCCCGCGGGGACGCCGGTGCTCGAGGTGCGGCGCCGGGCCATCGACGTGCTGGACCGGGTGGTCGAGCTGCGCAGCAGCCAGAGCCTCACCGACCAGCACGATTATTTCGTCTCGGTGTCCTGATCCCCGCGATTGCGCGGGGCGCAGGATCAGATCATGCGCCGGAGCACCTCGTCCCGCCACAGGAACCGGTGCCCCAAAGCATCGCGCCCAGCACCAGCGAGCCGCAGATCATGTGCAGCACCGTGACCGTGGCGTAGGCGCGCGGCTCGTTCCGCATCGGCGCGTGGAAGGCACGGCCCATCCGGTCGAGCAGCAGGTACTGCGCCGCCACCAGCGCCACCACCGCCCGGTGCAGCAGCTTCTGGGTGGTCGAGTAGCTGGCGGGCGCCGGGACGGCGGGGGCAAGGGTCATCGCCGGGTCCTTTCGTGGCAGCCGGACGTCCGACCCTCAGACGAGGTAGCGGCGGAACCACTCCACCGTCCGTGACCAGGCGAGCTCGGCCGCCTCGGCTTCGTAGCGCGGGGTGGAATCGTTGTGGAAGCCGTGGTTGGCGCCCTCGTAGATATAGGCCTCGTAGGTCTTGCCGTTGGCGTCGAGCGCCGCCTTGTAGGCGGGCCAGCCGGCGTTCACCCGCTCGTCGAGTTCGCCGTAGTGCAGCAGGATCGGCGCCTCGATCCGGGGCACGTCGGCGGCATCGGGCTGGCGGCCGTAGAAGGGCACCGCGGCGCCGAGCTCGGGATAGGCCACCGCCGCCGCGTTCGACACGCCGCCGCCGTAGCAGAAGCCGGTGATGCCGACCTTGCCGGTCACCTCCTCGTGGGCCATCAGGAACTCGATGGCGGCGAAGAAGTCGTTCATCAGCTTCTCGGGGTCGACCTGCTGCTGCAGCGCCCGGCCCTCCTCGTCATTGCCGGGATAGCCGCCCACCGGGGTCAGCCCGTCGGGCGCCATGGCGATGAACCCCGCCTTGGCCAGCCGCCGCGCCACGTCGGCGATGTAGGGGTTGAGCCCGCGGTTCTCGTGCACCACGACCACACCGGGCGCGGTCTCGACCCCCGCCGGGCGCACCATGTAGGCGCGCATCTCGCCGTGGCCGTTGGGCGAGGGATAGGTGATCCAGTTGGCCTTGATGTCGGGATCGTTGAAGCTCACCTGCTCGGCCAGCGCGTAATCCGGCGACATCATCGACAGCACCGCCATGGCGGTGAGCCCGCCGGCGGTGAACCGGCCCGCCCGCTCGAGGAACTCGCGCTTGGTGATCATGCCGTGGGCGTAGAAGTCGTAGAGCTCGAGCAGCTCGGGCGAGAAATCCCGCGCGGTCATGCGGGCCTTCGGGGTATCGAGTGTCATGGGCTTCCTCCTCCTCTCTGGTGATCCGGCGCGGGCCCGGGGGCCCGGCCGGGGTCATTCCGCCGGGGTGACGGCGGCCTTCTCCTCCGTCTCGCGGCGCCTTGGCAGGACACCTTCGATCAGAAGGTAGATCACGGGGGTGACGAACAGGGTGAGCACGAAGGCAAAGGCCAGCCCGCCGGTGATCACCATGCCGATGGCGACGCGGCTCTCGGCCCCCGCCCCGGTGGCCAGCGCCAGCGGCACCGCCCCGAGAATGGTGGCGATGGTGGTCATGGTCACGGGCCGGAGCCGGGTGACGGCGCCCTCGATGGCCGCCTCGCGCAGGGCGTGGCCCTCTTCGCGCAGCTGGTTCGAGAACTCGACCATCAGGATGCCGTTCTTGGCCATGAGCCCCACGAGCAGCACCAGTCCAACCTGGCTGAAGACGTTGACCGACTGCCCGGTGAGCCAGAGCGTCAGCGCCGCCCCGCCCAGCCCCAGCGGCACCGTCAGCATGATGACGAGCGGCGTGCGGAAGCTCTCGAACTGCGCGGCAAGCACGAGGAAGACGATGGCGAGCGCCATGCCGAAGACCACCGCCATGCCGCCCGAGGCGCGGGCGAAATCCGCCGCCTGCCCGTCCCATGCCAGCGAGGCCCCGGCGGGCAGCGCTCGCGCCGCGGTCTCGACCCGGTCAATGACCTGCGCCAGATCAGCGCCGGGGGCGAGGTCGGCCTCGACGCCGACGCTGTGGATGCGGTTGTAGCGGGTGATCGCGGGCACCGTCGCCACGTCCTCGATGCTGGCGAAGGCCGAGAGCGGGATCAGGTCGCCGCGGCTGTTGCGCAGCAGGATCGACATGAGATCCGCCGGGTTGTCGCGGTCCTCGGGCGCGGCCTGCAGGATCACCGGATACTGCCGCCCGCCGTCGCTGAACTCGCCCACGGTGCGCGAGGCGACCAGCACCTGAAGCGTCGAGGACACGGTCTCGGCGTCGAGCCCGAGGTCCTGCGCCCGCAGCCGGTCGACGGTGAGCGTGGCGCCGGGCTGGTTGACGTCGTAGTCGACCTCGACCCCCGACAGGTCCGGGTCGTCCTCGAGCCGGGCGGCCAGAGCCTCGGCCCATTCCGAGGCCTGGCCGATCTCGGGCCCGCCGAGCAGGAACTGAAGCGCACCGGTCCCCGACGAGATCCCGAGCCCGCCCGAGGGCCGCATGAAGACCTGCACTTCGGTCAGGTCCGACAGCTCGCCGCGCAGCCGGGCGATGACCTGCTGCACGCTGACATCGCGCGCGTCCCACGGCGCCAGCCCCACGAACATCAGCGCGCGGTTGAGCTCGCCGAAGGCGCCGACGATGGCGGTGACATTCTCGACCAGCCCCTCGTCGCGCATCGGCTCGAGCGCCGCCTCGATGCGGCCCACCGCGTCGTTGGTGTAGGCGAGGTTTGTGCCCTGCGGCGCGCTGACGATGACGACGAAACGGCCGCGGTCCTCCTGCGGGGTGACCTCCTGCGGCAGCGCGAGGTAGAGCGCCACGCTCGCCGCCACGGCGAAGCCCGCCGCGCCGAGCACGATCTCGGGCACCTTCAGCACCGCGGTGAGCGCGCTGCGATAGCCGCGCTCGATGCGCGACAGCACCGCGTCCACGGCGCGGGTCAGCAGGTTGGTCTTGCCCTCGCGCGGCAGCAGCCGCGACGCCAGCACCGGCGCCATGGTGAGCGCCACCAGCCCCGAGACCGAGACCGCCACCGCCAGCACGATGCCGAACTCGCCGAAGAGCTTGCCGATCTCGCCTTCCATGAAGCTCACCGGCAGGAACACCGCGATCAGCACCGCGGTGGTGGCGATCACCGCGAAGTTCACCTGGTTGGCCCCCTGCCGCGCCGCCTCGGCCCGGCTGAGCCCCATGGCGCGGTGGCGCTGGATGTTCTCGAGCACCACGATGGCGTCATCGACCACCAGCCCGATGGCGAGGATCATCGCAAACAGCGACAGCACGTTGAGCGAGAAGCCCAAGAGCAGCATGGCGAGCGCGGCGCCGAGGATCGAGACCGGGATGGTCACCACCGGCACCAGCGACAGGCGCGCCGAGCCCAAGAACAGGAAGATCACCGCAGTGACCAGCAGCACCGCCTCGAAGAACACCTGCGCCACCTCGTCGAGCGTGGTGCGGATGAAGGCCGCCTCGTCGGTGGTGACGCGCAGCGACATGCCCTCCGGCAGGGTCGGGCGGATCGCCTCGATCTCGGCCCGCACCGCGTCGGAGATGGCGACCGTGTTGGCCTGCGCCTGCGCCTGGATGCCCATGCCGAGGCCGGTGGCCCCGTCCGAGCGGAACATGCTGTCGGACCTCTCGGCCCCCTCCTCGATGCGCGCCACATCGCCAAGCCGCAGCGGCCGTTCGCCGTCGTCGCGGATGGCCAGCCGGGCGAATTCGTCGGCGCTGGTGAAGCGGGTCCGGGCAAGGAGCTGAAGCTGGCGCGCGCCGGTCTCGATCTCGCCCGCGGGCAGCTCGACGTTGTTGGCCTGCAGCGCTGCGGTGATGTCGCCGGAGGTGACGCCATGCGCCGCCATCAGGCCCGCATCGAGCCAGATTCGCATCGCCCGGGCGCGCTCGCCGAAGATCTGCGCATTGGCGACGCCGGGCAGCCGCGCCAGCCGGTCGGTGAGGAAGCGGTCGGCGTAATCCGAGAGCTCGAGCGGCGTCATGCCGGGCGAGGACAGCGCCAGCCGCACCACCGGGTCGCCCTCGTCGTCGTTCTTCTCGACCCTGGGAGCGTCGGCGCCGTCGGGCAGGTCCCCGACCACCCGGTCGATGGCGGTGCGCACATCATTGGTGGCGCTGTCGATGTCGCGCGAGGGCTCGAAGATCAGCACCGTGCGCGAGCGGCCGCGCTCGCTCTCGGTCTCCATGCTCTGCAGGCCCGACAGCCCCGCCAGCGCGCCCTCGATCACCGAGGCGACCTGGTTGTCGATCACGTCGGGCGCGGCGCCGGTGTAGCTCACCCGAACCGTCACCTCGGCGGTGTCCACCTGCGGCAGCTCGCGCACCGGCAGGCGGCTGAGTGCCATCGCCCCGATCAGCACGATCAGCAGGTTGAGAACCGTGGCCAGCACCGGCCGCCGGACGGACAGGTCGGGAAGGCTCATCGCCCCGCCTCGACCTGCCGCAGCGGCTCGATCTCGACCGGGTCGCCGTCCGAGAGGCGCTGGAGGTTGGTGACGATCACCGCCGCCCCCGGCTCGAGCCCCTCGACCTCGATCATGCCGTCCCGCAGCCGCCCGGTGGTAACCGCGATGCGCCGCGCGACGCCATCCCGCACCACATGCACGTAGCTGGCCCCGCCCGAGACGCTGAGCGCGCGCTCAGGCACCGCCAGCGCCTCGTGCTCGTCGAGCGTCAGCGTCGCCTGCATGTACATGCCCGCGGTCAGTAGCCCGTCCTCGTTCGGCACCTCGGCGCGCAGCCCGACAGAGCGCGTGGTCTGATCGACCCGGGTGGCCATGGCGCTGATGGTGCCGGTGAAGCTGCGGTCGGGGAAGGCAGGCGAGGTCAGCGCCACGGCCTGCCCCCGCTGCAGCCGGGCGTAGTAGCGTTCGGGCACCGCGAATGCGACCTGGATCACCGACAGATCGTCTAGCGTGGTGACCTCGGTGCTGCTGTCCACCAGCTGCCCCCTCGCGAGATCCGAAAGACCCACGACGCCGTCGAAGGGCGCCACGAGGCTGCGGTCGCGCAGCACCGTCTCGGCCATGTCGCGCTCGGCATTGGCGCGCAGCAGCGTCGCGCGGGCGGCCTCGAGGTTGGCCTCGGTGACGCTGCCGGTGGTCTGCAGCCGCTCGAGCCGGGCGAAGGCGGTCTCGGCCTCGGCCACCGTCGCCTCGGCCGAGGCCAGCGCCGCGCGCGCCCCGGCGTCGTCGAGCCGCACCAGAAGATCGCCCTCCTGCACCCGCTGCCCGGCCGCGAACAGCACCTCGTCGACGCGCCCCGAGGCCGACGGGTGCAGCGTCACCGCGTGGCGCGCGAGCGTGCTGCCCACCGCCTCGACGGTTTCGGCGAAGCACAGCAGCTCGGCTGGCCGGGTCTGCACCACGAGCGCCGTCTCGCCGCGCTGGCGGTTGCCGGCGGCGGGGTCGGTCGCGGCGAGCATGTCGCCGGTCAGCACGAAGCCGCAAAAGCTGGCGGCGACGAGCAGCACCACGCCGAACAGGATACGCAGGGAACGCATGTCGAAGGATCTCCTTCAGGGCCGCAGGGGTCCTCGGGCAACAGGGTGGGATCGGTGCCAGACTCGCGCGTCCGCAGCGCAGGAACAATCGAACTTATCGTGTGGAGGCCTGCGGAAAGCACTTCAGCTTCCCCTCAGCTTCGCACGGCAGACTGCGAGGTCGCACGCCTGCCTCAAAATAAGGCTCAGACGGTGGCCTCCGGCGGAAAGCGCAGCTCGGCCGAAAGCCCGCCGAGATCGGCGGAGCGGCCCAGCGTGACCGTGGCGCCCATCCGGCCCGCGACCGAGTCGACGATCGACAGCCCCAGCCCCGCGCCATGCGCCCGCGCACCGTCGCCGCGCCGGAACCGCGCGAAGAGGCGCGCACGCTCGGCCTCGGGGATGCCCGGGCCCGCGTCCTCGACCCGCAGCCACGCGACGCCGCCTTCGCTGCCGCAGCTCACCCGCACCTGCCCGCCGGGGCCGCCGTGGTGCAGCGCGTTCTCGACGAGGTTGCCGACAAGCATGCCAAGATCCTCGGGCCGGATGCGCAGCATCACCGGATCGGCCGCAAGCTCGAGCTCGGTGTCCTGCCGCACCGCCGCCGGGAACAGCTCGGAGACCACCGAGGCCAGCGCCTCGTGCAGGCAGGTCTCGGGCGCATCGGGGCGGTCGAGCCGGTCGGCGCGGGCAAGGCGCAGCAGCTGCTGGGCCAGACGGGTCGAACGGTCGACGCCGCGCAGCACCTGGTCCAGCGCCTCGCGGCTCGGCACATCGAGCGCGGCGCGGTCGATGGTCTCGACCTGCGCCCGGATCGCCGCCAGCGGCGTGCGCAGCTCGTGGCTGGCGTCTGCGACGAAATCGCGCTCGCTGGCGATGGCGTCGCGCAGCCGCGACAACAGGTCGTCGAGCGCCCGCACCAGCGGCTGCAGGTCCTCGGGGACGCCCTCGGTGCTCACCGGATCGAGCGCCCCGGGACTGCGCGCCGCAAGCTGCGCCCGCAGCCGTTCGACCGGCGCCAGCGCCCGGCCGACCCCCACGTACATGACCGCCCACATGCCTATCATCACCAGCGCCATCGGCAACGCCGCACCACCGACCACGGCAGTGGTGAGCTGGCGCACCTCTTCCTTCTTGAGCCCGGTGATCACCTGCACCGTGCCGTCGCGCGCCTCGGCGCTGGCAAGGTAGTAGCGCCGCGTCTCGAAGCCGTCCCCGGGCATCGCCACCATGCCCTCGGGGGCGAGCGCGCTGCGCAGGACCGGCTGGCCCTCGCGCAGGACGATGACGAAGAAGTTGCGGTCGCGCCGGGCCCGGACGCTCTCGACCGCCTCCTCGGCGGTCATCGCGGTCTCGTCCAGCACCTGCGCGAGCGTGAAGGCGAGATGCTCGAGCTGGTCGATGTAGGAATCGCCGATCTCGTCCCAGCTGCGCATGAGGATGAAGCCGCTGCCCACCAGCCACAGCAGGAAGAGCGGCGGCAGCAGCTCGCGGAAGAGCCTCCGGCGCAGGCTCAGCCGGGCGGCGGTTCCGGAGGCGGCGGCGGGCGGCGGGGTCACGGGATCATGTAGCCCACGCCGCGCAGGGTGCGGATGCTGGCGGCGCCGATCTTGCGGCGCAGCGCCGAGACGTAGACCTCGACGGTGTTGCTCTCGGCGCCTTCGTCCCAGCCATAGAGCATCTGCTCGAGCTGGGGCTTGGGCACGACGCGGCCGCGGCGCTCGGCGAGGTAGACCAGCAGACGGAACTCCTTCTGCGGCAGGGTCAGGACGCGCCCGGCAAGGGTCACGGTGTGGGCCTGAAGATCCACCGTGAGCTGGCCCAGCTCGATGCGGTCGTCGCCCCGCCCCTGCGCCCGGCGCAGCAGCGCCCGGCAGCGCGCCAGCAGCTCGCCGGTGTCGAAGGGGTTCAGCAGGTAGTCGTCGGCGCCGTGATCGAGCCCGCGGATCCGGTCCTCGACACCGTCGCGCGCGGTCAGCACCAGCACCGGCGTCACGTCGCCCCGCCCCCGCAGCCCGCGCAGGAGCGTGAGCCCGTCCTGCCCCGGCAGCCCCAGGTCGAGCACCACCAGATCGAAGCCGCCACCGCGCAGCATAGCCTCGGCCTCGAGCCCGTCGCGGCTCCAGACCACGTCGGCGCGGTCGCGGCCAAGGCTCTTGACCAGCGCATCGCCCACGATGGCGTCGTCTTCGATCAGCAGAATGCGCATGAGCTCTCCGGCAGCGGTACCCGCCCCATAGTCGGCCAAACTGAAGCCAGACTGAAGGGGGGGGCCGGTCAGGACGGCCATGCCTCGGTGTAGCTCGCGACGCGCTGGTCGAAGGCCTCGAGGAAGGCTTCGAGATCCGGCCCCAGAGACATGCCGCGCGGCCGGATGATCGCCAGCCGGAAGCGCTGCGGCCCGTCGAAGGGCCGCGCCAGCCCGCCCCGCGCCACATGCTCGCGCGCGGTGAACGGATCCACCAGCGAGATCCCCAGCCCCCGCAGCACCAGCGCCGAGACGATGGTCGAGAGATGCGAGCGCACCGCGATCTCGGGGCTCTCGCCCATCTTGGCGAACTCGCGGTTCAGCATGCCCCCGGTCGCGGTGTTGTCCGAGAAGCCCACCACCGTCCGGCGGGGAAAGTCCCCGAAGCCGATGCTCTCGCGCTCGGCCAGCGGGTCGCCGGGCGGCAGGATGCAGACATAGGGCAGATCGATGGTGCGGATCAGGTCGACGTCGTGTTCGTGCCGGGTGGGCGAGTTGAAGCCGAGCTGGCTCTGCCGCGCCGCCACCCGGCGGATGACGTTGTGGGTCTGCATCGATTCCAGCGAGAGCCGGAAGTTCGGCCGCGCCGCCAGCAGGTCCGCCAGCGCATCGGGCAGCACCGTGTGCGCCAGCGCCGGCATCGCCGCGATCGACACCGTGCTGCGCCGCCCGAGGCGGATGTCATGCGCCGTCTTCTCGATGGCCGAGAGACCGACGAAGGCGCGCTCGACCTCGACTGCGAGCTCGCGCGCCTCGGGGGTGGGGACGATCTTGCCGCCGAAGCGGATGAAGAGCCGCAGGCCCGTGCGATCCTCGAGATCGCGGATCAGCCGGCTCACCGCGGGCTGCGACACGTTCATGATCTCGGCAGCGCCCGAGACGCTGCCGGTCTCGAGAACCGTGTGAAAGGCTTCCAGTGCGCGTTGCGACAGCATCGGTATAACATTCCCGCATAAAGGTCGCGGGTATTGTTATTTGATTTATGCCCCCCGTTGCAAGGAAACTGCCCCGAACCACGCTCTGAAAGTCACGCACCGCCCCATGTATACCCGTTCCGAACCGCTGCGGCAGCCGGTCCAGTTCAGCTTCGAAGGCCAGCCCGTCGAGGCCGAGGCGGGCGAGACGCTGGCCGCGGCCCTGCTGGCCGGCAATGTCGGCGCATTCCGCACCACGCCCGTCAGCGGCAGCGACCGCGCCGCCTATTGCATGATGGGGGCGTGCTTCGAATGCCTCGTCACCATCGACGGCACGCCCAACCGGCAGGCCTGCATGACCGAGGTGCGCGACGGCATGGTGGTCACCCGCCAGAGGGGGCCCGCATGAGCCGCCGCGATCTCTGCATCATCGGCGCCGGGCCCGCGGGCATGGCCGCCGCCGTCGAGGCCCGCGCCGCCGGGCTCTCCGTCACCGTGCTCGACGAGGCGCTGCGCCCCGGCGGCCAGATCTACCGCGACGTGACCCGCGCCAGCGAGGCGCGGCTGGCGATCCTCGGGCCCGACTATGCCGCCGGTCAGGCGCTGGCCGCGCGCTTTGCCGCCTCCGGGGCCGAGCATCTCTGCGGTGCCTCGGTCTGGCACATCGAGCAGGAGGAGGGCGGGTTTCTCCTGTCCTACTCGCAGGACGGCGCCTCGTCGCAGGTCGAGGCGGCGAAGTTGATCGTCGCCACCGGCGCGCTCGAGCGCCCGATGCCGCTGCCCGGCTGGACCCTGCCCGGCGTCACCACCACCGGCGCGCTGCAGATCCTGCTCAAGACCTCGGGCGTCGTGCCCGAGGACGTGGTGCTGGTGGGCTGCGGGCCGCTTCAGCTTCTGCTCGCGGCACAGCTCGTGGCGGCGGGCAGGCCGCCCCGCGCCATCGTCGAGACGGTGCCCACCGCGAACTACCTCGCGGCGGGCAAGCACCTGCCGCGCGCCCTGCGCGGGTTCGGCTACCTCGCCAAGGGCGCGGGGCTGCTGCTGAAGCTCAGGCGCGCGGGCGTGCCGATCTACCGCGACGCGCAGGCCATCGCGCTCGAGGGCGACGCCACGCTCGAGGCGGTGCGCTTCACCAGCGGCGGCCGCGGGCACCGGATCGAGACCACCACCGCGGGGCTGCATCACGGCGTCGTGCCGAACCAGCAGGTCACCCGGCTGATGCGCTGCGAGCACCGCTGGAACGCCGACCAGCACGCCTTCGCGCCGGTCTGCGACAGCTATGGCGAAACCTCGGTGCCCGGGCTCTTCGTGGCGGGCGACGGCGCGGGCATCCGCGGTGCGGTTTCGGCGGCGCTGGCCGGGCGGCTGGCGGCAGCGCGCATCGCGGGCAGGCCCGACAGCGCCACCGCGCCGCATGTGCAGGCGCTGGCCAGGGACGCCGCCGTGCGCCCCCTGCTCGAGGCCCTCTACCGGCCCTGCGCGCAGGCGCTCTCCCCGTCCGACGACACGCTGGTCTGCCGCTGCGAGGAAATCACCGCCGGCCAGATCCGCGCCGCCGCCACCGCGGGCGCGCCGGGTCCGAACCAGGTCAAGGCCTTCCTGCGCACCGGCATGGGCCCCTGCCAGGGCCGCACCTGCGGGCTCGCCGTCACCGGGCTCATCGCGCAGAGCAGCGGCCGCAGCCCAGACGACACCGGCTATTTCCGCATCCGTCCCCCGCTGAAGCCGCTGACGCTCAGCGAGATGGCCGCGCGGGACGACTGATCCCGCGCGCCCCGAACGATCACTCCCTCACGACCCCAAGAAAAGGACGTCTCCCCATGATCACCCGTCACATCCAGGGCAAAATTCACCACCGCATCGTCGAGCACGGCGACACCGTCTACATCGGCGGCCTCGTCGCCACCGACAAGACCAAGGACATGAAGGGCCAGGCGCAGGAAATCTTCGGCAAGCTCGAAGAGCTGCTGGCACAGGCCGGCACCTCCAAGGAGAAGCTGCTGCAGGTGATGATCTACTCGGCCGCCTTCGACCAGAAGGACGCCTTCAACGAGGCATGGTGCGAGTGGCTCGCACCCGAGACCTTCCCCGTCCGCGCCTACATCGGCGGCGCCGAGCTGTCGCCGGGCACCCTGGTCGAGGTCGTGACGGTCGCGTCGAAGTAACCTCTTCCCCCAATAAGTCTCCCCACTTGCCTCCCGCCTTGCGGGGGGCCTTTTTTGTTGGCCCGGGTGTGTTCGTGCCCGCCTGTCATGCAGGTCCCCCGCGACCGCCGCGACACGCTTCCGCCCTGACCGGGCCTGAACCCCATCGCGGCGTTTCCTTGCGACGCGCGACGCGATAGACTGCGCGCCGAGGCAGACGACAAGACACAACAAACAAACAGGACGAAACCATGCGAGGACCAGCCATCAGGACGCTGGCAGCCGGGGTGCTGTCGGCCATCGTGCTCGCCCAGCCCGCCGCCGCGGCCTGGCGCGAGAAATTCGAGGTATACGGCGTCGCCGAGGGCGACATGCTGAAGATGCGCGGCGGACCCGGCACCGGGTTCGACGTCTGGGTGGGCCTGCCCAACGGCACCGTGGTGCGCGTGCACGAATGCACCCAGACCGGCGGCACCCGCTGGTGCGAGGTGTCGCTCGAGCGTGCCCGCAGCCTGCGCGGCTGGGTCTCGTGGGCCTACCTGCGCGAACTTTGAACGCCGGGGGGGTTGCCCCCGGGCCACGCCCGGGCCGCCATCCGGCCCCGCCAGCTTGATCGCCACCGGCCACGGGTCCATATCCGTGGCCGTGCGGGACGACCCGCGCCCGTTGCTCCATCCCGGGACGGCCCGGCCCAATGTCAGGAGGGCCGTGTCATGGCCTGGTTCCAGCTCGTTCTCGCCGGATGTCTCGAAATCGTCTGGGCGTATTTCATGAAGAAATCCGAGGGCTTCACCCTGCTCATTCCCAGCGTCGTGACGCTGGTCGCGATGGTGGCAAGCTTCGCGCTGCTTTCGCTTGCGATGCGGGTGCTTCCGCTCGGCACCGCCTACACGGTCTGGACCGGGATCGGCGCGCTCGGCGCCTTCGTCGTGGGCATCCTCGTGCTGGGCGAGGCGGTGACGCCGATGCGGCTTGCGGCGGCGCTGCTGATCCTCACCGGCCTCGTGCTGATGAAGCTCTCGTCCAACTGACCGCCCCTCCCCCGCAACGGAAAACGCCCCCGCCTTGCGGCAGGGGCGCCGGCCCGTTCCGTGAGTGATGCCGGCCGTTCGGAGGCTCAGACGCCTGCCAGCGCCGCGGCCACCTTTTCGTCGCCGTAGAGCTCTTCGGCCCGCGCCCGGCTCATGCGGCCGTCGCGCAGGTCGCCCGCAAGCGCCGCCACGTCGCGTTCCGCCACGGCGCCATAGCCGCCGCCGCCCGGGGTCTCGAGCCGCACGTTCTCGCCCTTGCCGAGGGTCAGCCCCGCGATCATCGGGCTCAGTTCCTCGGCA
>NZ_JAATOS010000422.1:0-3429 GCF_011806505.1 Salipiger sp. HF18
CAGCCGCGAGATGTCGACGGTAAACACGAGGTCGGCGGGCGAGCGGTCGCCCTCGGCCTGCAGGCGTTCGACCATCCCCTGTTCGAGATAGGCGACGTTGACGTCGATCCCGGTCTCGGCGGTGAAGGCTTCGGTCAGCGGAGCGAGAAGCTCGGGCTGGCGATAGGAATAGAGATTCACCTCTTCGGCCAGTGCCGGAACGGCGGTGGCGATCAGGGCGAGGGCGGTGGTCGCAAGGCGCATCTTTCGTGGGACTCCCGTTTGCGGACTGCTTCAGCCCGGAGGTTAGACCTCAGCGACACGGTGGGGTCAATACCAGAGTGTTACTGTCGGGATTTATCCGCCTTCTCGCGCGCTTTCGCCGCGTCCCAGAGCGCGTCCATCTCGGCCAGCGTGCTGTCCTCGGGGCTGCGGCCTTGGGCGGCGAGCGCTGCCTCGACCTCTCCGAAGCGGCGCGTGAACTTGGCGTTGGCCGCGCGCAGGGCGGCCTCGGGGTCGATGTCGAGATGCCGCGCGAGGTTCGCCATCACGAAGAGCAGGTCGCCGAATTCCTCTTCCACGTGGTCGGGGTCGGTGGCCTCGCGCAGCTCCTGCGCCTCTTCCACGATCTTGTCGATCACCTCGTCGGTCGAGGGCCAGTCGAAGCCGACCCGGGCCGCGCGCTTCTGCAGCTTCACCGCCCGCATCAGCGCGGGCAGCCCCTGCGCCACGCCGTCGAGCACGCCCTTTTCGGCCCGCGCCGCGCGCTCCCGCGCCTTGATTGCCTCCCAGTCGGCGGTCTGCTGTTCGGGCGATTTCTCGTTCGACTCATCGCCGAAGACATGCGGATGCCGCGCCACCATCTTGTCGGACATGGTGTCCGCCACCTCGTCGAAGGTGAAGAGCCCGCGTTCTGCCGCCATCTGCGCGTGGAACACCGACTGGAACAGCAGGTCGCCCAGCTCGCCCTTCAGCTCGCCCCAGGATTCGCGCTCGATGGCGTCGGCGACCTCGTAGGCCTCCTCGATAGTATAGGGCGCAATGGTCGAGAAATCCTGCGCCACGTCCCAGGGACAGCCGGTCTCGGGATCGCGCAGCCGGCGCATGATCTCGAGCAGCCTCGGCATGCCGCCCTGCGGGTCGTGGATCAGATCGTCGCTCATGGACTTCCCTCGAAAATGGGTATTGGGTGCAGTCCTGCGACAGGAAACCCCCGGAGTCCACCCATGCCCATCGTCAACCGCATCGCCGATTACGCCGAAGAGATGAAAACCTGGCGACGGTTCCTGCATCGTAACCCGGAGCTCAGCCTCGAGTGTCACAAGACGGCGGCGTTCGTGGTCGAAAGACTGCGGGAATTCGGGATTTCGGAGATTCACGAAGGCATTGCGGAAAGCGGCGTCGTGGCGGTGATCGAGGGGCAGGGCGCGGGCCCGGTCACCGGCCTGCGCGCCGACATGGACGCGCTGCCGATGGACGAGGAAACGGGGGTCGACTACGCCTCCGAAGTGCCCGGACGGATGCACGCCTGCGGCACACCGCGATGCTGCTGGGCGCGGCGAAGTACCTGTCCGAGACGCGCAAGTTCTCGGGCAAGGTGGTGCTGATCTTCCAGCCCGCCGAAGAGACCATCGGCGGCGGTCGCATCATGGTCGAAGAGGGCATCATGGAGCGCTTCGGGATCGAGGAGGTCTATGCGCTGCACACCGATCCCTCGCGCCCGCTTGGCGTCATCGCGACGGCGCGCGGCCCGCTGATGGCGGCGGTCGATGATTTCGAGCTGCGGCTCACCGGGCGCGGCGGTCACGCGGCGCATCCCGACACCTGCATCGACCCGATCCCCTGCGTGCTGGCCATCGGGCAGGCGCTGCAGACCGTGCCCTCGCGCAACACCGACCCGCTCGGGTCGCTGGTGGTGTCGCTGACCGTGGTGCAGTCCGGCTCGGCCACCAACGTCATCCCCGAGACCGCCTATCTTGCCGGGACCGTGCGCAGCTTCGATCCCTGCATCCGCGACATGGCCGAGAAGCGCATCCGCGAGATCGTCGCCGGGCAGGCGATGAGCTACGGGGTGACCGCCGAGCTCGACTACCAGCGCAACTACCCGCCCACCGTCAACCACGTGGCCCAGACCGATTTCGCCGTCTCGGTGGCGCGCGACGTGGTGCCCGAGGTGGTGGACGACAGCGTGCCCTCGATGGGCGCCGAGGACTTTTCCTACATGCTCGAGGCGCGGCCCGGCTCGTTCCTCTATCTCGGCCAGGGCGAGGGCCCGTTCTGCCACCATCCGAAATTCGACTTCAACGACGAGGCCGCGCCGATCGGGGCGAGCTTCTTTGCCCGCCTCGTCGAAACGCGCCACCCGCTCGACGCCTGAGCCGTCGTGCGCGCTGCAGGGCGCGTCGGACCACACGCTGCAAGGGAGATAGAACCATGCCCGTCATCAACTCGATCGCCGCCGAGGCCGAGACGCTTAAGGAATGGCGCCGGCACCTGCACCGGAACCCCGAGCTGCTCTTCGACTGCGTGAAGACCGCGGCCTTCGTCGTTGATAAGCTGAAGGGTTTCGGCGTTTCGGAGATTCACGAAGGCATCGCCACCACCGGCGTCGTAGCGATCATCGAAGGTCGTGGCCCGGGGCGCACCATCGGGTTGCGTGCCGACATGGACGCGCTGCCGATGGACGATCTTTCTGGCGCCGAGCATGCCTCGACGGTTCCCGGCGTCGCGCATACCTGCGGCCACGACGGGCATACCACCATGCTTCTGGGTGCCGCGAAATACCTCGCCGGGACCCGAAACTTCGCCGGCCGCGTGGCGCTGATCTTCCAGCCCGCCGAAGAGGGCGGCGGCGGTGGCAAGGTCATGGTCGATGAGGGCATGATGGACCGCTTCGGCATCGAGGAGGTCTACGGCATCCACAACTCTCCCGGCGATCCCGAGGGCCATATCCTCACCGCGCCCGGCGCGCTCATGGCCTCGGCGGACGAGTTCCGCATCGAGATCACCGGTGTCGGGGGCCATGGCGCCGAGCCCGCCGCGAGCGTGGACCCGATCCCGGCCGCCGCGGCCATGGTGGGCGCGCTGCAGACCATCGTCAGCCGCAATGTCTCGGCGCTTGACCGGCTGGTGGTTTCGGTGACCGAGGTCCACGCAGGCACCGCGCACAACATCATCCCTGGCACCGCGTGGCTTGGCGGGACGGTGCGCAGCTTCCGCCCCGAGATCCGCGACCTTGCCGAGCGCCGCATGCGCGAGATCGCCGAGACCCAGGCCGCGGTCTTCGGCTGCACCGCCACCGTGCTCTACAAACGCGGCTACCCGCCGCTGGTGAACCACGCGGAACAGGCGCGTTTCGCCGCCGAGGTGGCGCGCGAGGTGGTGGGGGCCGACAAGGTCGATGCCGACACCGCCCCGGTCATGCCGGCCGAGGATTTCTCGTACATGCTC
>NZ_JAATOS010000423.1:0-3420 GCF_011806505.1 Salipiger sp. HF18
GCAGGAAGTCGACCTCGGCCTTGCTGCCCTGCTGGAAGGCGATCTGCGAGATCCGCCCGTCGGCGGCCAGCAGCTCGATGTTGCGCTGGATGTAGGAGCCGCCGACCATGTCGAGGATCACGTCCGGACCCCTGCCCCCGGTCAGCTCGCGCGCCACCTCGACGAAATCCTGCGTCTGGTAGTTGATGGCGTGATCCGCCCCCAGATCGCGCGCCGCTTGGCACTTGCCGTCACTGCCGGCGGTGACGATCACCGTGGAGCCGAGCGCCTTGGCAAGCTGGATCGCGGTGGTGCCGATGCCCGAGGTGCCACCATGGATCAGCAGCGTCTCGCCCGGCTTCAGCGCCGCGCGTTCGAAGACGTTGGACCAGACCGTGAAGAAGGTCTCGGGCACCGCCCCCGCCTCGGCCATGCTGAGACTGCGCGGCACCGGAATGGCGATGGGCGCGTCAAGAAGCGCCCAGTCGGCATAGGCGCCGGAATGCACGAGGCCCATTACCCGGTCGCCGATGGCAAAGCCTGTGACGCCCTCGCCAAGCCTTGCCACGACGCCCGCAAGCTCGAGCCCGAAGACCTCGGAGGCGCCCGGCGGCGGCGGGTAATTGCCCTGCCGCTGCATCACGTCGGGACGGTTGATCCCCGCCGCGTGCACCTCGATCAGCAGCTGGCCGGGGCCGGGTTCGGGGCGTGTCGTTTCGATCACCCGCAGCACCTCGGGCCCGCCGGCGCCCTCGGCGATCACGGCTCGCGTCGTTTCGGTCATGTGGTCTGTCCTGCCAGGTGGTCGGGGTGCAGCAGCACCTTCATCGCGCCGCCCGAGCGGGCGAGGTCGAAGGCCTCGACCCCGCGGCTCAGCGGCAGGCGGTGGGTGATCAGGTGGGAGAGCGCCGCGCCGCGCCGCCCGAGCAGCGCGTCGCAAGAGATGTTGCCCATGATCACCAGCAGGTCCGGGTCGACCAGCGCGATGTGCCTGGCAAGGAACGGCTTCATCATCGCGATCTCGTCGGGCCGCGGGTCGCGGTTCTGCGGAGGCCGCCACGGCAGCACGTTGGTGATGTAGACATTCTCGGCCCGCGACAGCCCCAGCGGCGCCAGCATCCGGTCGAGAAGCTGCCCGGCGCGGCCCACGAAGGGGCGGCCCTGCAGATCCTCGTCACGGCCCGGCGCCTCGCCCACGATCATCACCCGCGCATCGGGGGCGCCGTCGCTGAACACGAGGTTACGCGCGCCCCGCTTCAGCGCGCAATGCTCGTAGGCCCCGATGGCGGCGCGCAGCTCGTCGAGGGTCGAGGCGGCAGCGGCGGCCTCTTGCGCCACGACCACCGGATCGGGCCCGGCGTCGGCGACAGGGATCGGCGGCGGTGCCCCCCGGCCCCCGGCAGGGGCTGCGGACACGGCACGGGCTGCCTGCGCCTCGACCTCATGGGCGAAGCGGTCGACGGGCGTCTCGCCGATCGCCTCGTCGGCGCCCAGCTCGATCTGCCAGTCCAGCGCGGCGCGCGCCCAGTGCCAGTCCATCCCCGAATCCATGGCGCCATCCTATCCCCGCGCCCCGGCGCCGGAAATCCCCTCTCGTCCTCTTATGTCCCCATATCGTTTCAAATCCGCACGATCCCGCCCCTTGGGCACTGCGGCAGCTGCACGGGCTTGTCCCGTGCCCCTGCGCTTCCTATAACCGCCAGCAGTCTTTCAGGGAGCCGACCCATGCGTTTCGACCAGCGTCACCTACTCGGAATCGAGCCGCTGCGCCCGGACGAGATCACCACGCTGCTCGATCTGTCGGATCAATACGTGACGCTGTCGCGGCGCCGCGAGAAGCACTCGAACGTGCTGTCGGGTCTCACCCAGATCAACATGTTCTTCGAGAACTCGACCCGCACGCAGTCCAGCTTCGAGCTCGCCGGCAAACGGCTGGGCGCAGACGTGATGAATATGGCCATGCAGGCCAGCTCGATCAAAAAGGGCGAGACCCTGATCGACACGGCGCTCACGCTCAACGCCATGCACCCCGACCTGCTGGTGGTGCGCCACCCGCATTCCGGCGCCGTCGACCTGCTGGCGCAGAAGGTGAACTGCGCCGTGCTCAACGCCGGCGACGGCCGCCACGAGCACCCGACGCAGGCGCTGCTCGATGCGCTGACCATCCGCCGCGCCAAGGGCCGGCTGCACCGGCTCAACATCGCCATCTGCGGCGACATCGCCCACAGCCGCGTGGCGCGCTCGAACATCCTGCTGCTGCACAAAATGGAGAACCGCATCCGCCTTGTCGGCCCGGCCACGCTGATGCCTCCGGGCATGTCCGAGTTCGGGGTCGAGGTCTACGACGACATGCGCGAGGGCCTGCGCGACGCCGACGTGGTGATGATGCTGCGCCTCCAGAAAGAGCGCATGGACGGCGGCTTCATCCCCTCCGAGCGCGAGTATTACCACCGCTGGGGGCTGGATGCCGAAAAGCTCTCTTACGCGGCACCGGACGCCATCGTGATGCACCCCGGCCCGATGAACCGCGGCGTCGAGATCGACGGTACCATCGCGGACGACATCAACCGCTCGGTGATCCAGGAGCAGGTCGAGATGGGCGTCGCGGTTCGCATGGCGGCGATGGACCTGCTGGCCCGCAACCTGCGCGCGCGACCCACGGAGCTCTCCGCATGATGAAAATGCAGATCAACGGGTCCGAAACCGGCACCGTCCGGGTCTTCCACCTCGATCTGCCTCCCGAAGCGGTGGAGCGCTTCACCACCCAGGCCGGGACCGGGGAATACCCGCTGCAATACGCCCTCGGGGCGAGTCACCTGCGCCCCGCCTTCGTCGACGTGGTGGCGCTGCGCGACCTCGGGGACATGGCGCTGTCGGCTTATCTCGCCGAGGCCTACCAGGTCCCTTCGCGTGAGCTTCGCGACCTGCGCCCGCAGCTCGACGCGCTGCACGGCCACGTGGTGATCCTGCCGAGCCAGGCCTTCGACCACCAGAGCCAGGAGCTTGCGGTCGCGAGCCCGCTGCGCTGGGTCGGCACCTTTTCCGAGGAACGGGCCAGGCCCCGCGGTCCCAAGCTGCGCAGCACCTCGGCCGAGGGCCGCTCCGCCGGCACCGCGCCCACCGGCGAGGCGCCCAAGAGCCGCGCTCTGCTCTTCACGCTGATCGCCCTCGCCGTGGTGGTTCTGCTGCTTGCCGTGGCGCTTTTCGGGACGGCGGGATGACGCCCGTCGCACCGCACCGCCGGGGCCGGGGCCCGGGCCGGGGATTGACCCTTTTCCTTTCAGCTTTCTTCAAATACTCAAACGCCGCATCTCCTACCCGCGCCGACGCCCGCGAAGCCTGACCAGGGACCGCCAAGCATGACCGCCACCCTCATCACCAACGCCCGCCTGATCGACCCCGAGCAGGGCACCGTCACCGCGGGCGCCGCCCTGCTGCGCG
>NZ_JAATOS010000424.1:0-3419 GCF_011806505.1 Salipiger sp. HF18
AAGCCAAAGCCAAAGCCAAAGCCAAAGCCAAAGCCAAAGCCAAAGCCAAAGCCAAAGCCAAAGCCAAAGCCAAAGCCGGTACCGAAGTCCAAGCGGTTCGGGCAAGGCGGCCGCCTTTTCCGCGTCACCGCTCTTGCCTTCTCCAGAGGCGTCTCTCAATGCGTCGGGTCTCGGACCCGTTTGCAGCCGTCCTTCACGCAGCTCCGTTCAATTCGGCGCAGCGCCTCGCTTTTTTGCACTACTCAGTGCCGTGCACGCCGTCCGAGCCAAAACTCTCCGCCCGACCGAGTTGGTTCAGCAGGCCCGTGTTACGCCGAGACGGCTGGATTCTCTGCTGTGCGAGCCCTTCAAGGGGCCGCGTCGATGCTGTTGCGCTGAGTATGTTGGTAGATTGGCCCTGCATGCGCCCTGCTCCTTCGGCGGCCTTACTCGGATCCTGGCTGGCGGATACCCACATCAGAACAACGTGATCTCGCCACTCGAAGGCGGCGGAGGTGCCACAACCGGCGGGGCCACCCGTTCAACCTCACCCGGCACGATGAATTGTTTCACGCGGCCGTCCGACGGCCAGAAGCGGATCCGCCGCGCCGCGTTGCCCCCGGTGCTCTCGGATGCGATCGGGATCCCTTCGGACTGAAGGAACTCTCGGGCGAAGGCGACGTTCGACACCCCGATGTCGCGCAATTGCGTGAGCATCTTGGCACCGCCGAAGAGCTTCGCGGTCATCCTGTTCTTGCGTGCACCGCGCTTCAAGAGACCGTTGATCAGGAGCTCCATCGAATATGCTCCATAGCGCACATCCTCGCCCTCACGTCCGGCCCGATGCGGCAGGAGGAAGTGGTTCATGCCCCCGATCTTCGCTTCGGGATCAGTGAGGCAGACTGCGGCACAGGACCCCAGGACGGTAGAGAGCACACAGGCCGGATCGTCGGATATGCGGTATTCACCCTGGATCACGTTGATCAGCTTTTCGGGTCCTTCGATCATCGTGTCGTCATCCTCTGACTGGGACTTGCCTGTGGCGGCGCCGCGCAGGCGCGCAGGATCGCCGGGCCGATCTGTTGCAGCGGCAGGCTGGATTGCGCTGCGCCAAGCTCCATCGCCGCACGCGGCATGCCGTAGACGATGCTGGTGGCTTCGTCCTGTGCCATGGTGACCGCCCCTGCATCGCGCAGCGCGCGCAGTCCCTCGGCGCCATCGCGCCCCATGCCGGTGAGCAACGCTGCCACGGCGCGCCGCGCACCGGGGACCGCCGAGTGGAAAAGCGCGTCCACCGACGGCATGTGCCCGGTGATCGGCTGCCCGGGTTCCAGCACGATCCGCAGCGGGCTGCCTCCGGCCAGACGCATATGGGCGCGGCTGCCCGCCGCCAGAAGAATGTCCCCATGGCTGGCGGTCGCACCCTCCGCGGCTGGCCGCACCCGCGCCGCACATTGTCTGTCGAGCAATCGGGTTAAGCTGTCCCCGAAGCCCCCGCCGGTATGCTGCACGATGAAGGTCGGCGGACAGTCGGCCGGGAAGCTGGAGAGAACGGTGAGCAGGGCATCGACCCCGCCGGTCGAAGCGCCGATCACGATGAAACGATTGGTTTTTGCCCTGTCCGGCACCACATTGGACGGGGGCGTGGGACGGGACGTGGGAGGGGTTTCAGTCCGAGGTGGGACTGGCGAGACGCCATGGCGCCTTGCGGTCCGCGTAACGCTTCGCAGCGTTTCCACGAGGCGATCGGCAGGGATGTCGGTGTCGATCGGGAAGAGGTCAGACGTCCGTCCCCATGGTGAACCCTGATCACGCGCCGAGGCATCAGGCACCTCGGTGATCACGAGCCAGCGCACGTCGAGCGTCGCAAACAGCGCGCGCATCACCTCAAATTCCGGAGCGCGCGCGAGCCGCCCCGCGATGACCACGGCCATCGGTTCTCGTTCCTCAACCTCGGCGTAGGTCGTCATGAGATCGCGGGTCTCGGCGACGATCTCGATCCAGGGCGAGGCGCCGAGTTCTTCGGTCAGCCTTCGGCGCACGGATCTGTCCGGAATGGCGATGACCAGCGAAATCGGATTCATCGGCGTCCTCTTTCTGGTTCAGTACCGCAGTTTTCAACGGTCCACGGTGATGCTTGCGTTGCCGGTGCCCCGGGCGGGCCACCGGAATGGCGGGTCCGTCCCGCCGAACAGTCGCGTTCGGGCCCTGTCAGAACAGTTCCGGCGCGTTGGCCGACAGTTCTTCTAGGTGGCGCCCGGCAAGTCGACTTCGCAACTCGCGCAGCGGCACCTGCGAAAGCTCGGGCGTGAGGTCGACACGGGTGTCGTCTGCAAAACGCGAGGACAGTTTCTCGACATATGCCGCCAGCGCGTCAGTGGATTGCGCAAGCATGTCGAGCTCCTGCAGGGCGGTGATCGCCACTGTGCCAAGGGATGCGCCGCCGGCGGCATAGAAGGCCTCCATCCCGTGTTCGAGTCGCTCGAGCCGAAATTGCAGCCGACGGATCTCCTGCGACAACAGCAACGAGGCCTTTCGAGGCGAGAGTTGGACATCGGTCAGGGGCATGTCAGAGCTTTCCCACCACACTTTCAATGCACTGCTTCATCGAGAGCGAGGTGAAAGGCTTTTTGATCATGTTGTTGAGGCCCCACTTCTTGGCGGCGGAGACCATATCTGGCGTCGGCTTTCCGGTGACGAGGATGAATCCAATCCGTTGCGTCGCCTTATTCTGGCGCACCGCCTGCAGCAGCCCGAGTCCGTCCATGTTGGGCATATTGAAATCGGACAACACAAGATGGACCGGGTTGGCGGAGAGCCTTGCAAGCGCCTTCTGGCCATCGTTTTCGGTCAGATAGTTCTTGATCCCGATCTCATCGAGCGCCTGGGTAATCAGGCCCCGGCTCGTGGCCATGTCGTCGACCACCATGATGCGTAGCGAATCTTTCAGACTCATTTTTGTCTCCTAGGTCGCGGTGGCACTGCTCGCACCCGGTTTCTTGCGATAGGTCGTGACGCCGGCAGTGGTCAGCGCTTGCAGCGCCGGGCCAGTGACACGCTCGGAATGGCCGATGAAAAGGAAGCCGTCATCGCGCAACATCTCGGCGAAGCGCTTCCAGAGCGTCTGTTGGGTCTCCTGGTCGAAATAGATCGCCACATTGCGGCAGAAGATCGCGTCGAACGGTCCGTGGAAGGGCCATGGCTCGATCAGGTTAAGTTCAGCGAAAGAGATGAGCTTCCTGCTCTGGTCATTCATCTCGAAAGCCCCAGAGGGATCGGAGACTGGCTTGGTCCAGCTCTTGCGGAGGTCTGGCGGGATCGACTCGGCTTCTTCCCGAGGGTACTGCCCGGCGCGCGCGCGGCGAACGACCGCCGGGTCGATGTCGGTGGCGAGGATTCGGACGTCTGTCCGCGCACTATCCGGAAGCACGTCGGGCAGC
>NZ_JAATOS010000425.1:0-3395 GCF_011806505.1 Salipiger sp. HF18
GCGGCACTGGATCGCCGCCTTCGACGTCGGCGGCGAACAGAACCTCGCGCTGGGGCTGCGGGCGCTCTGGGGCGGGGTGTTCACCGCGCTCTCGTTCCTGTCGACCACGGGCTTCGTCAGCAGCGACTGGGCCGAGGCCCAGAGCTGGTCGGGCCTGCCGACCCCGGGGCTCATCCTCATGGGGCTCGCGATCATGGGCGGAGGCGTCGCCACCACCGCGGGCGGCGTCAAGCTCCTGCGGATCTACGCGCTCTACCTCGCGGGCAAGCGCGAGCTCGAGAAGCTGGTGCATCCGAGCTCCATCGGTCGCTCGGGCCCGATGGCGCGCAGGATGCGGCGGCAGCGTTCATCGCGTGGGTGTTCTTCATGCTCTTCGCCATGTCCATCGCCGCCTTCTCGCTGATCTTCAGCCTCTTCGGCATCGATTTCGAGAACGCCATGGTGCTGACCATTGCCGGCCTCACCAACTGCGGCCCGCTGATCCGCGCCGCCGCCGAGATGCCGGTGGACCTTGGCGCGCTGGGGGACGGGGTCAAGCTGACGCTCTGCGCGGCGATGGTGCTGGGGCGGCTCGAGCTGATGGCGATCATCGTGCTTCTCACCCCGGGCATCTGGCGCGACTGACACGCCGTCCGGGCCATCTGCCTTCCGTGTGGGCAGCGCGCACAGGCAGCGTGCACATCCGCCAAGGCCCGGATTTTTGCACTGGAAGTTCCTCCTTTGGCGATACATACTCGCCCGAAAGAGCGAAGGCCGCCCGGCGGCAAAGGGCAAGAATAAAGGCAAATTCAATGGCTTCGGACAGACAAAATCTTCAGGACGCGTTCCTCAATCACGTCCGCAAAACCAAGGTTCCGGTCACTGTCTTCCTGATCAACGGGGTTAAACTGCAGGGCGTCATCACCTGGTTCGACAATTTCTGCGTGCTTCTGCGCCGGGATGGGCAGTCGCAGCTTGTCTACAAGCATGCGATCTCGACGATCATGCCGTCGCAGCCGATCAACCTGTATGACGGCGACGGCAACGATTGAAAGAACATGTAACGCATGTGACCCGCGCCTGGGTCCTGCATCCCGACATCCGCTCGGATCGTGATCGCCGCGACGCGGAGATGGCGCTCGAGGAAGCTGTCGCGCTGGCAGTCGCGCTCCCCGACCTCGAGGTCGTGGGAAGCGCCGTCGTGCCGGTGCGCGATCCGCACCCTGGCCACCTCTTCGGCACCGGCAAGATCGAGGAGCTGAAGACGCTCTTCGAGGAGGCCGAGGTCGAGCTGGTGCTTGTCGACGGCCCCGTGAGCCCGGTGCAGCAACGCAATCTCGAGAAGCAGTGGAAGGTCAAGCTGCTCGACCGGACCGGGCTGATCCTCGAGATCTTCTCGGACCGTGCCGCCACCCGCGAGGGCGTGCTGCAGGTCGAGATGGCGGCGCTGTCCTACCAGCGCACCCGGCTGGTGCGGGCCTGGACCCACCTCGAACGGCAGCGCGGCGGGCTCGGTTTCGTCGGCGGCCCCGGCGAAACCCAGATCGAGGCCGACCGCCGCGCCATCGACGAACAGCTCGTGCGGCTGCGGCGCCAGCTCGACCGCGTGGTCAAGACCCGCGACCTGCACCGCAAGGCGCGCGCCAAGGTGCCGTTCCCCATCGTGGCGCTGGTGGGCTATACCAACGCCGGCAAGTCGACGCTCTTCAACCGGCTGACCGGGGCCGAGGTCATGGCCAAGGACATGCTCTTCGCCACGCTCGACCCGACGATGCGCGCGGTGCGCCTGCCCACGGGTATCGAGGTGATCCTGTCGGACACGGTGGGCTTCATCTCGGACCTGCCGACCGAACTGGTCGCGGCCTTCCGCGCCACGCTCGAAGAGGTTCTGGCCGCGGACGTGGTCGTGCATGTGCGCGACATCTCCCACCCCAACACCGAGGAACAGTCCGAGGACGTGGAGACCATCCTCGCCTCGCTGGGCCTCGACGAGGAGGTGCCGCGCATCGAGGTCTGGAACAAGATCGACCGCCTGCACCCGGACGAGCGCGACGCGCTGCTGACCCGGGCCGAGCGCGAAGAGCAGGTCTACGCCGTCTCGGCGCTGACCGGCGACGGGCTCGACGTGATGCTGCGGGCGGTGACCGACCTGCTGCAGGGCGAGACGGTCGAGGAAGAGCTCCTGCTCGGGTTTGACGAGGGGCGTCGCCGGTCGTGGCTCTTCGGCAAGGGGCTGGTAACGGACGAGCGGCAGGAAGAGGACGGCTTCGTCGTTCGCGTGCGCTGGTCCGCCAAGGACCGGGCGCAGTTCCAGAGCCTCTGAAATCGCCGAGTATCGATGACAGCGGCGCGGGCTGGTGGCCTGCGCCGTTCGTGCTAGGGTTTCGGGAACGGCACGGTTTTTCGGAAAGAGACAGGGCATGAGCATCGGCGAACGGGTCTCGGCGTGGTTCCTTGACGGGCCTGCGCCGATGCGCTGGACCGACATCGGCGTGATGCTGGTGGCCGTCGTGCTGCCGGTGGTCGTGGCGGGGCTGCTCTTCGGACCCATCGGGATGGGCGCCTTCGCCGCCTCCATGCCCGCGCATCTCGCCAGCCGCGAGGGCGGGGCGCCGGTGGCGCTGCTTGCGACCATCGCGACCGGGCTCGGAGGCATGGTCGCCATCGCCGATCCGGTCATGGCGCTGATGACGGCGGGCTGCCTTGCGGTGATGACCGCCATCGCCGCGCATCACCAGCTTGCCAGGCCCGCCATGCGCGCGGTGCTGACATGGACGCTGTTCACCGCGCCGCTGATCCCCTCGGACAACCTGCCGCTGCTTCTGGGCATCTATCTGGGTGGCATGGTCTGGAGCATCGGCATCACCTCGCTGGCACGCCGGGTGCGGACGCTCGACGCGGTGTCGGCGGGCAGTCGGGTCTACAGCTTCACCTTCGGCGCGGTCTTCGGCTCCGGACTCGTGGTCGCGGTCTGGCTCGGGCAGAGACTGTTCGACGATCACGGCTTCTGGCTGCCGCTGACCTTCGTGATCCTGTCGATGCCCCCCTATGGCGCGCTGTTCTCGCGCAGCCTGAAGCGGACGCTGGCGACCCTTCTGGGCGCCTATGCCTCGGTCGCGGTGGCACAGGTCGGGCTTTCGGCGGCGGCGACCGGCGTGCTGGCCCTGGTGATCTTTCCGCTGGCGTTCCGGTTGCTGCCGCGCAGCAGCTTCGCGGGCACGGCCCTGATGACCTTCAGCATCCTCGAGGTGCTCTCGCTGATCTCGGACATCGACGCGGTCGCCGCGGAGCGGGTCGAGACGGTGCTGCTGGCAAGCGTGCTGACGCTGGTGCTTGGCGTGCTGGCGACCGGGGTGCTTGCGGTGCTGAAGCCGAAGGCGCTGCGCGAGGCCACGGCGGACGACGCTGCCTGAACG
>NZ_JAATOS010000426.1:0-3378 GCF_011806505.1 Salipiger sp. HF18
AGGTTCAGCTTCCAGCGTTTCTCGCGCAGGTCGAGCGACTGGGTGAAGAAGGCCTGCAGCGTCGGGTCCGGGACGTGCCGTGCGAGCTGGGCGCTGGCGTCCGAGCGTTTCTCGATGGCGTCGAGATCCACCGCCCGCATCGCCTCGATATGCTGCATCTGGGTGTGGCCATAGGCGACCGGTGCCACGTCGGCGACGATCAGCCGCTTGACCAGTTCCGGCCGGGTGAGCGCCAGCACCATCGAGGCCTTGCCGCCCATCGAATGCCCGAGCAGGTCGGCCTGCCCGCCGTTGGCCTCGATCACCTCGGCGATGTCGGCGGCCATGTCCTCGTAGCCGTGCAGGTCGTTCCACGGCGAGTCGCCGTGGTTGCGCTGGTCCACCGCGATCACCTGCCGCTCGTCCGACAGGCGCTTGGCGATGACGCCCCAGTTCCGGGCGGATCCGAAGAGCCCGTGAACGATGAGAAGCGGCGGTTGGTCGGTGGCGGAGCCGTGTGTGATCGTGTTCAGCATGACGCCAGACATAGGAGACGGCGGCGGCGAAGGGAATGGGGAGCGTGGCGCTTCTGCCGCGATCCGACGCGGATCGCTTGTTGGCGATGCGGCGGGGCTTGCGCGGCGGGGCGGCTTGCGCCGATCTGGGGATCATGTCGATGATCGCAACACATGACCTCTCCGGCGCGCTGCAGCGGCTCGAGAAGCTTTTCGAGGACAAGCTCGCGCTCAGCCGCGGCGGGTTCGAGAGCCGTGCCGCCCGGGCCAGGCGGGTGCTGCCCCGCAGGCTGCAGGGCGACCTCACCCGCGTGCTTGCCGCGCGGCGGGTCGAGGGCAACCCCAAGCTGTCGCGGATCACGGGAGACGCGGCGCTCGGCGCCTCGCTTGGACGGCTCGAGGCCTATCTCGGCAGCTACGACCGGGCGGACCGCCGCAAGGGCAGGGTGCTGTCGGTGCTGGCGGCGGTGATCCTCAACGCGGTCGTCATCTTCGCGCTGCTGATGGCGGTGCTGCTCTGGCGGGGCTTCGTCTAGGCGCCCGCACCGCGTCAGGGCATCGGCCGTCCGCGCAGTTGCAGGAACAGGCTCGCCTCGTCGTCATTGCGGAAGAACGGCACCGAGGCGGGCGGCGACGCGTCCCGCGCCCGTGCGGCGACCTCGGCCAGCACCACCTCGGTGATGAAGGGCATGTCGAAATGCCTGACCTTCTCGAGCGGGATCCACTGCAGGTGGCTGAGCTCGTCGCAGGCGGCCGAGAAATCGTCCGGGTCCGAGGCCAGCGCTGCCGCATCCGCGAGGAAGAAGCGCGCGTCGAAGCGGCGGGGGCGGCCCGGCGGGGTTATGGCGCGGAACACGAACTGCAGGCCCGAGGCGTCGGGCAACAGCCCGTTGTCCGCGAAGCCCTGCCAGTCGGCCGGCGGGTCGCGCCAGTCGCCCGGCGTGCCGAGCCGCAGCCCGGTCTCTTCCCAGAGTTCCCGAATCGCGGCTGCCGCCAGCGGGTGCGCCAGGCCGGCGGGCGAATCCTCGTCGATGCGCAGGCGGCAGAGTTCCGGCAGGGGACGGGCCAGCGGCACCGCGGCATCCGCCGCGTCGACGGCGCCGCCGGGGAAGACGAACTTGTTGGGCATAAAGGCCGCCTTGGCGCCGCGCTGTCCCATGAGGATGCGCGGGTTCGTGTCGCGGTCGCGCATCACGATCACCGTCGCCGCATCGCGGATCGCCGTCTTGTCGATGGTCATTCTTCCTCCTGCCCCGTCACCGGCGGGCGCGTCGATCAGCCGGATTGCGAGAACCCGTGCATCCGTCGCGCCCACTGGAATCCGACGATCGCGCCCTTGAGCCTTGGCAGAAGATAGAGGGACAGACCGATGCAGCCAATGGAGAATATGGTAATCAGGATAAGCGGTTCCGGACGCCACGTCACGAAGGAGATGTGCAGTGCCGGGGCCATGATGTGACCCACGATCAGGATCGTGAGATAGGCGGGGCCGTCGTCGGCGCGGTTGTGGAACAGCTCCTCGCGGCAGACCGGGCAATGGTCGCGCACCTTGAGGTAGCTGCGCATCAACGGGCCCTTGCCGCAATTCGGGCAGCGGCGACGGAACCCCTTCCAGATCGCGGGCCAGGTCTCGCGCTCGGGAAGGCGTTCTGCGGTGGTCGCCGGAGCTGCGTCGAGCGGCGCGTCCGCCGGGTCGGCAGAGCGGGGCATGTCGTGTGGCTGGTCGGTCTGCGTCATCGGTATGGTCTTTTGCGTCACGTGTGCATGTAGGTCGGTCATCGGCGCAACCTGCGCCATGGCGCCCCTGCCGCGGAAGTGCGCAACATGTCCTTGCGGCGCCATGTCGCAAACAGGGATACCACGTGCATCTTTGCAATGCGACCGGCGCAAGGCGGGTTTTCGCCCTGCAGTCTCCCCGACGCCGCGACGTGAGGGCGTTCTCGAGAGTTTTTTCGCACAGTGCCGACGGAAGTTCCGGACCGCGGCGTGAAAGCTACAGATCGGCGGCCACAGCGGGCGCCGACAGCAACGAAACAGGAGATCGCAGGAATGACACGCATGTCCAAACTTCTCATGGGTGCGGCCATTGCCGTGATGGGGACCGCAAGCCTCGCCATGGCCTTCCCGGGCGACAAGGGTCCGTCCGGCCAGTCCGGCCAGCGTGAGGGCCGTGGTCCGATGTTCGTCGAGATGTTCGACGAGCTCGACGCCAACGGCGACGGCAACGTGACGCGCGAGGAACTCGACGCGGCAGGGCCCGCTGCGGCCTTTGCCGAGGCCGACGCCAATGGCGATGGCGTGCTCGAGGCCGACGAACTGACCGCCTTCCGCGACATTCAGGAGCGGATGCGCGAAGAGCGTCGCCAGCAGCGCATGGTCAAGCGCCTCGACACCGACGGCGACGGCAAGCTGAGCCTCGAGGAAATCAAGGCCGGCCAGCGCGGCGGTGCAGAGCGCATGTTCGACCGGCTCGATGCCGATGGCGACGGCTCGGTCAACCGCGACACCGTGGCCCTGCTGCAGAAGCAGATGCAGGAGCGTCACCAGATGATGCAGAACGGCCGCGGCGGCCCGGACGGGAAGGGGCGCCAGCAGGGCTTTGAGAAGCACCATGGCCAGAAGGGCGAATTCGGCCGACATGACGGCCGGCAGGGCCCGATGCACTGGGGCCAGCAGGACGGTCCGCGCGGCCACGAGCGCTTTGGCCAGAATGATGGCCCGCGCGGCATGAACGGCAACGGTATGCAGGGCAACGGCATGAACGGCAACGGTGGCCCGCAGCAGGGTGGCCAGGGCCGGATGATGCAGCAACAGGCACCGCAGGCGAACCAGCCCGAGGTGCAGCAGTAAGCCGTTCATGGCGCCGGGCGGCGTCTTGCCGCCG
>NZ_JAATOS010000427.1:0-3378 GCF_011806505.1 Salipiger sp. HF18
CGGCGCGATCTCATGTCGTCGATCGGCGAAGAGGTCGAGGCGATGACCGGCGGGCGGCGCATGGACGCAGCGCTCGACCGCTGCCGTGAAGAGCTCGCCCGCTACGCCACCGGCAAGAGCCGCCGCCCGCAAAAAGGTGGACCGTGGTTCGCCGCGCAGGAACGGGTCGAGACGCTCGAGGCCGAGCGCACGACGCTCAGTGCGACCGCGGACGCGCTGCACGAGGCGCTCGCCGCCCGCAAGCGCTGCCGCCGCGAGCTGGCCGAGCTGGAAGACCCCGACGCCACGCGCGCCCGCGCCGACCGGCTGGAAGCGGCGCGGACCGCTCTCGTCACCGCAGAGCGCCATGCCGAGGAGCTGGACACCGAGGCGCGGCGGCTCGAGACCGCGCAACTCACGCTGTCCACCGCCCGCGACCGCCTCGACCGCTTCCGCTCCGCAGCAGCCGAGCGCGACGAGGCCGCGGCAGAGGAACGCGCAACCTCCGAGGCCGCCGCGGCCGCCCGCGCCGCACAGGACGCGGCGCAACAGGCACGCGATGCGGCCGAAAGCGGGGCGCAGGCGGCGCAGGCCGCACTGGAAAAGGCCGACGCCGCCCATCGCCGCGCCGAGCGGGCGCAAGCCGCCCGTGACGGCGCCGCCCGGCGCGACGATCTGGTGCAGCGCATCGCCGCCGCCGAGGCCGCGCGCAAGGAGATGGAAGAAGCGGCTGCCGCTGCCCGGCGCGGCCCGGATGCCGCCGCCATGCGCCGGCTCGAGGCTCTGGTCTCGGCCCATGGCGCCGCCGTTGCCGCCCGCGACATCTCGGCGCCCCGGGTCACCGCCCGCTACCTGCCCGGTGCCGAGGGCCGCATCCGCCACGACGGGCAGGCGCTCGGGGACGGCACACCCCTGCCCCTTTCCGGCGCCGCGCGGCTCGAGATCGACGGCATCGGCACGCTCGACATCCACCCGGGCGAGACCGGCACCGCCGCCGATACCGTCGCGAAAAGCGAGACGGCGCTGCGCGAGGCGCTCGCCCAGCTTGGCGCCGAGACCCCCGACGCCGCCCGCGACGCGGCGGAGGCCCGGGCGCTGGCGGACCGCAAACAGGGCGAGGCGCAGGCGGTGTTCCGCAGCCTTGCACCCGAGGGCATCGAGCCGCTGCGCGAGGCGCTGGCACTGATCCCCGAGGCCGAGGCCGCCGAAGATGCGGGCGATGCCGACCGGACCCGCGCGGCGCTTCGCGAGGCCCAGGATACAGCACAACAGGCCCGCGCCGGGCGCGACCACGCCGCCGAGGCTCTGGCCGAGGCGCGGCTCGAGGCGGTCCGCCTGACCACGGCACTCACCAGTGCAGGCGACCGCCAGAAACGCGCGACCGAGGTGCTCGCCCGGTTCGGCGCCGAGGACGAAACGGCGCTCAACGAGGCGCTGCAACGCGCCACCACCGCCTGTGCCGCCGCCGAGGCCCGGCTTGCGGAAAAGTCCCGCGCCGCGCCAGATCTGGCTTCGGCAAAGGCCGCCATGCAACGCGCCGAGTCGGTGGACCGCCGCGCCCGCGACGACCTCGCGCCGGCGAGGCGGTCGAGGAACGGCTGGCGGAAACCGAACAGGCACTCGACGCCGCCCGCGCGGATCTTGCCCGGATCGAACACGAGGTGGCGGTGCTCACGCGGCTCGAGGCGGCGCTGGAAAGCGCCCGCAGCGATGCCCGCGAGCGCTACTTCACCCCGGTCGCCGCCGAGCTGCGCCCGCTCCTGCAACTGCTCTGGCCCGAGGCCGAGCTCACCTGGGGCGAGGAGACGCTGCTGCCCGAGGCGCTGGTCCGCGACGGCGCGCACGAGCCTGTCGACATCCTCTCGGGCGGCACTCAGGAACAGCTCGCGCTGCTGGTTCGGCTGGCCTTCGCGCGGATGCTGTCCGCGGCCGGGCGCCCCGCGCCTGTGATCCTCGACGACGCGCTGGTCTTCACCGACGACGACCGCATCGAGCGCATGTTCGACGCGCTGACCCGGCAGGCCGGAGATCTCCAGATACTGGTGCTGACCTGTCGCCAGCGGGCCTTCCGCGAACTGGGCGGCACGGCCCTGCAACTGTCGGCGCCCGACGGGTCCTGAGGCCTACACGGTCAGGCGCGTGTGCCGGATCGTTTCAGTAGCGCTTGCCGCGAATGAACTGCGACAGCATCCCGTTCCTGGCTGGCAGGAAACAGCAGGCAAGGACGAAGCGGAACGGGTCGATGACCATCATGGCGAGGATCCCTCACGTGGCGCTGGCACAGCACGGCGCCACCGCGGCCCCGGCTTGGCGCGGACCCTAGGATCGCGAAGAATCGATTCCGTGACGATTCGCAGACAGTTCTGCGAAACGGGCCGGAACGATGTCCGGCCCGGTGCAGTCAGAGGTAATCGGCTCGCTGCAGACCGTATTTCGCCATCTTCTCGTTGAGCGTCCGGCGCGGCAGGCAGAGCTCGTCCATCACCGCAGAGATCGACCCCTTGTGGCGCCGCATGGTGTTGTCGATGAGCATGCGTTCGAAGGCCTCGACGTATTCCTTGAGCGGCTTGCCCTCGGTGGTCATCACCGGCTGCATGTCCTCGTGGTCGTTCATCAGCAGCGAGGCGATGGTGCCCTGCCCGCGCCGCGACTGCAGCACCGCGCGCTCGGCGAGATTGATGAGCTGGCGGACGTTGCCCGGCCACGGCGCCTGCAGAAGCTGCGCCGCCTCCTGCGCCGAGACCTTGGGCGCGTCGCAGCCGTATTCGTCGGCGAACTGGTCGGAGAGCTGGGTGAAGAGCCGCAGGATGTCCTCGCCGCGCGCGCGCAACGGCGGCACAGTGATCTTCAGCGCCGCGAGGCGGTAGTAGAGATCCGGACGCAGCGCGCTCTCGCAGGTGCGGCCCTCGTCCTGCAGGTTGCAGATGGCGACAATGCGGGTCTCGGGCGGGGTGCCCTGGTCGTTGATCACCGACAGAAGCCGCGCCTGCGCGCTGTCGGTCAGGCTCTCGATGTCCTCGAGCACCAGCGTGCCGCCGCGCGCCTCTTCCATCGCCGGAAGCCGGGTGTCCTCGGGCTGCATCGGGCCGAAGAGACGCTGCATCAGCGCGTCCTCGTCCATCGCCGCGCAGGAGAGCAGCACGAACTTCTTGCCGGCGCGCGAACCCACCGCGTGCAGCGCGTGCGCGATCAGCGTCTTGCCGGTGCCGGTCTCGCCCTCGATGAGCACGTGTCCGTCGGCCTGCCCCAGGTCGAGCACGTCCTCGCGCAGGCGCTCCATCGCCGGGCTCTGGCCGATCAGCTTGGACATGATCTGGCTGCCGTCCGACAGTTCCTTGCGCAGGGCGCGGTTGTCGAGCGTCAGGCGGCGGGCGTTGGTGTCCTTCTTTGCCAGTTCCG
>NZ_JAATOS010000428.1:0-3368 GCF_011806505.1 Salipiger sp. HF18
GACTATCCCGCCGCCGTGGTCCACAAGAGCCACGACCCGCTTACCATGCTTGAGAACCCGGTGGGCACCGGCCCCTACCTGCCCGAGAGCCTCGTGCCCAATGAAAGCGCGGTGCTGGTGCGCAACGCCGATCACGACTGGTGGGGCGCCAGCGCCGAGGGCTTTGGCGGCGCCACCATCGAGCGCATCACCTTCCTCGACTACGGCACCGACCCGGCAAGCTGGCTCGCCGCGGCCAAGGCCGACGAGGTCGACATGCTCTACGAGAACATCGGCGATTTCATCGACGCCGCCGACGCGCTCGGCTGGCAGAAATCCGAGGTGGTCACCGGCTCGACCGTGGTGCTGCGCGCAAATCAGGCGGCGCTGGTCGAGGGCAAGGCGCCCTACTCGGACCTGCGCGTGCGCAAGGCGCTGCAGATGTCGGTCGACAACGAGATCTGCCTGGAGCTCGGCCATTCCGGCCTTGGTACCGTGGCGCAGAACCACCACGTGGCGCCGGTGCATCCCGACTACGCCGACGTGGGCCCCACGCCCTACGACCCCGAGGCCGCGCTGGCGCTGATGACCGAGGCCGGGATGGAGGGGTTCGAGCACGAGCTGGTGACGCTCGACGACGGTCTCACCATGCGCACCGGCGATGCCGCCGCCGCCATGCTCCGCGACGCTGGGTTCAAGGTGAATCGCACTGTCCTGCCGGGCTCGCGGTTCTGGGCCGAGTGGAAGACCTACCCGCTCTCGGTGACCGAGTGGAACCACCGCCCGCTCGGCATCCAGGTCATCGCGCTGGCCTATCGCACCGGCGAGCCGTGGAACGAGTCCGGCTACGCCAACGCCGATTTCGACGAGCTGGTGACCGAGGCGCTCGGCATCGCCGACGACACCGCGCGCAGCAAGGTGATGGCCGAGATCGAGAAGACGCTCCAGCGCGACGCGGTTATCATCCAGCCCTACTGGCGCTCGCTCTACCGCCACGTCCGCCCGGGCGTCACCGGTGCGGACATCCACCCGTCGTGGGAGATCCACCTTTACAGGCTCGGCATCTCGCAGGGCTGAGCGCTTACTGCCCGGACTCGGTCAGCAGGTCCTCGTAGCGCTGGTCGGTCAGCGTCTTCAGGAACGCCACAAGCGCGTCGATGCGCTGATCGTCGAGTGCGGGCCCCTCGGTGAGTTCGGTCATCGCGATGTTCTCGGCGACCTCGGGCGGGCCGAAGGGCGCGCCGGTCTCGGGGTTGATCTTCCGCTTCTCGTTCCGGGTGTTGTAGGTGTTGTAGAACAGGATCACCGTGCGCAGATCCTCGAACACGCCGTTGTGCATGTAGGGGCCCGTCACCGCGACGTTGCGCAGGGTCGGCGTCCGGTAGCGGCCCATGGTGTCCATCGCCCCCGCCACGCCCGGGTTGGCGTGCAGCCCGTCGTCGAGCTTGGTCACCCCATTCGAGGCCCGCAGGTCCGTGTTCGCCGGGACGCCGAGGTTGTAGTAGCGGTAGTTCGAGAAGGTCTCTTCCCGGTCCATCGCGTTCTGGCGGAGCTTGTGGCAGACGTTGCAGTTGGTGAACTGCTGCGAGAAGAACAGCAGCCGCCCGAGCTCTTCCTGCTTGGTGAGCTCGGCCTCGCCGCGCAGGTAGCGGTCGTATTTCGAGGTGAAGGGCGCGAACTCGTCGCTGCGCTCGAAGGCGGCGATGGCGCTTGTCATGGCATCGTAGGCGGCGTCGGGATCGTCGAGCACGCCCGCCTCGAAGAGCGCCGGGAAGGTTTCGGTATAATAGGCGTTCTCGCGCAGGCGCGCGACCACGGCGGCCTTGTCGGCCATCCCCATCTCGAGCGGGTTCAGCGGCGGCCCGCCCGCCTGCTCCTCGAGCGTGGCGGCGCGCCCGTCGTGGAACAGCCCGCCGACCCAGGCCCCGTCCTCGGCCTGGGCGAAGGCCGGCGCAAAGGCGGCGTAGGCCGCGGTCGGCGCGTTGCGGTCCCCGATGGACTGCCCGTCATCGCCGGGCGACGCGGCGCCGCGCGGATCGGCAAAGCCATGGTCGGGGTCGTGGCAACTTGCGCAGCTCTGGGTGCGGTTCTTCGAAAGGTTCACGTCGAAGAACAGCGCCTCGCCCAGATCCTCGAGCCGTACGGGTTCCGAGGCCGCTGAGCGGGACACGCTCACGCCAAGACCGGCCACGGCGGTGGCGGTGACGGACAGCGTGAGCAGTATGGCGAGTTTCATGCGGCGTCTCCCAATTGGGCCCGGAGATGGCATGACCTCCTAACGCCGACCTTGATGCAGGTCAATTCCTGACGAAAAGCCTTGGTCACTGGGGCGCCGGATCAGCTGCCCCAGATCGTCTTCACGTAGTTGCGGGTCTCACGGTATGGCGGCACGCCGCCATGCTTCTCGACCGCGCCGGGACCGGCGTTGTAGGCCGCCAGCGCCAGCCGCCAAGAGCCGAACTTGACGTATTGCGCCTTGAGATACCGCGCCCCGCCCTCGAGGTTCTGGGCCGGGTCATGCGGGTCGACGCCCAGCCGCTTGGCGGTGAAAGGCATCAGCTGCGCAAGCCCTATGGCGCCCTTGTGCGACTTGGCGGCGGGGTTGAAGTTCGATTCCTGCTTCACGAGGCGCAGGAACAGGTCTTCGGGCACGCCGTGCCGACGCGCCGCGATCCGCGCCATATCGGCGTAGGGGCCGTTGTAGCGGCCGCGGTAGACCGGGGTCGTGCTCTCGTCGCCGCCCATTGGGCCCCACTTGGTGGGTGTCACCACGGACGGCGGCTGCAGCCGGACCGAGCTGCGGTACTGCTCGGAGGCGCGGGTGTCGAGCACCGTCGTCTGCTGCCGGAACAACATGACGCGGTTCTTGGTGGAAAGCGTCTCGGCCTGCACGGCAGACGTCGAGAGCGCAGCGCAGACCAGTGCCTGCAACGCGATGGTTTGCAGTCCTCGCATGAGATGCCTTGTCCTGTCCCTTTATCCTTGGCCGGGACTATACCCGACCCGCGAGAAACCGCCAGCCTTGTGCCGGACCTACGGCAGGTGCGCGCTTACGTGTTGTTAACCACGCACAGGTGACAGTCGCAGCCGCACGGCGTTTCCGGCTGTCGGGCGGCTTGGAACCGGTTCGGGGCATCGGGCTGTGGCCACCCGCGCCGTCGCTGTGTAAGGCTCGTCGAAACCCCCTCGGGGGCGGAGAATCGGAACAGGATCCGCGAAGGATCAGAAACAAACGAGTGAGGATGACATGGCCGGATCCGTGAATAAGGTGATCTTGGTGGGCAATCTCGGGGCCGACCCCGAGGTGCGCACCTTCCAGAACGGCGGCAAGGTCTGCAACCTGAGGATCGCGACCTCGGAGAACTGGAAAGACCGCAACACCGGCGAGC